>CBDVCD010000067.1:0-13903 GCA_965372385.1 uncultured Gammaproteobacteria bacterium
GACGCTTCCTCTCCCTTCATCATCTCTTCTCGGATTGAGAATCCGGCAATCTCCTGAAAGATTTTGTCAGCCCTATCGATCGCTCCCCTGAATACGCTGTTTTCACGATAGAGTTCCTGACCCATCCCCCACCATTGCGGTCCCATACCCGTGAACACGAATACCGGACGAGGGTCACCCTTGATCGGCTGGATACCCTTGGTGGCATTCGCCGCCACCCCCTGATGAGCAAAAGTCTCCAGTCCTTGTGCCAACTCTTCACGATTCACGCCCCAGACAGCCAGACGATTTGAAAGATGGGCGCGACGACGGGACAGCGTATAAAGGATATCTTCCAAGCTATCCCTTTCGTCGCGGATTCCCTGAGCACAAGCAGAAGCCAATGACGCTAAGGCCTGATCGTCCCGAGCGGAAAGAGGCAATAGATGGCAGAAGTTATGCCGCTCGGTAATCTTGCACTCACCTGACCGCAGGATGTCATTTGGCAGGCTCAAGATAGCGTGTGCATTGGTACCTCCATAGCCAAAGGAGTTAACTGCAATGCGACGTACGACACCCATCGGAGCCAGTCCGCTACGCTTGTCAGCCAGAGCCAAGCCATTTTCTCCGAATGGAATCTCCGGGTTGGGCTGTTCCAAAGTCGCTAATGCGGGTACCTGGTTCTCACCCAACATCAGGCAGGCCTTGATGATCCCAGCCACGCCGGCCGCTGCTTCCAGATGACCGATATTGCTCTTGACTGAGCCGATTCGGCAGGGTGTTTCCCTGTCTCTACCGTATACCGCTGAAATCGCGGATGCTTCGATCGGATCGCCCACGGGCGTACCCGTACCATGGGCCTCGACATATTGAACGCCCTGCGGATCGATCCCGGCGTCGGCAACCACGCGACGCATCAAGGCTTCCTGGGAGTCGGGATTGGGCACGGTAATTCCCTTGGTTCGTCCATCCTGATTAACACCGGTGGCTTCGACGACCGCCAAGATACGATCGTTATCGCGCAATGCCCGCTCTAGCGGCTTTAAAATGACAACGCCGGCGCCCTCACCGCGACCATAGCCATCACCGCGTGAATCGAAGCTTTTCGAAAGACCGTCGCGCGCCAGAAATTGCCCTTTCGACATGGCGATGGGGTATTCAGGACGCAACATGAAGTTGACACCACCGACCAGTGCCATTTCACTAGCACCGGCACGGATATCCTTTACGGCATAGGAAAATGCCACGAGAGACGATGAGCAGGCGGTATCGATCGAGATACTTGGTCCGCGAAAATCAAAGGCATAAGAAATTCTATTCGACAGCATGGTGAGCGTCGCGCCGGCGGCACTGTGTGCGCCGATCTCGCTACGACCACCGCTGCCGAGTTGATTCAACATGTGGTCGACGGTAAAACCGCCCATATAGACCCCTACCTCAGTGCCGGCCAATAGGGTTGGATCCAAACCGGCGTTCTCCATGGCTTCCCAAGAGACCTCGAGCAGCAGGCGCTGTTGCGGATCCAAGTACTCCACCTCTCGAGGGGCAAAATAGAAAAACCCGGCATCGAAGCTCTTGTAGTCCCAGTCGATAAAATGTCCTTTCCTAACGTAGGATTTCGCAGCCGCGGCATCGTTATCATTATAAAAACGAGCTATGTGCCATCTTTCCCGGGGAATATCGCTGACAACATTTTTCGAGTGAACCAAAAGATCCCAAAATCTTCTGAGATCAGTAGCTCCTCCTGGAAACCGGCACCCAGCACCTACGATCGCAACCTTGTCATTTACTTTGTTCATTACGAAGCATCTCCATACCGTTAGCGTCTAGTCTCTCTGTAGCTAACTTTAAGGAAATGGCAGACAGGGTCTGTGAAAAACAGCACTTCGGAAGTGTGAAATATTCACATCCCGATACCCATCGCGGATAGGTTATCCAGAGGAATTGGGCGTCATCCCTGATACCAGCCGAAGGTCGCTCCTGCACATCCTTTGCTTGCGCTACATGTAAATCCAAGCACTGAACTCGATGACGCGTATTAGTCAGTCGTTTGTGAGCAATCGTAACCCAGTCATGGGACGAAAAAGGTAGGGCAATCGCATGAAATATTATTACCGAGCAACACCTATTATTATTAGAATCAATTGCTCTCTGATGGTGGGCTGTGCCCACCCTACATTGCAGGATTTTTTACAACGATGGGCTGAAGAAAGCTGATGTTTGAGACGAGCGGGCCGAACGAATGCCCGATTCGCTTTAACCTAGCCGCTGGATCGAAACATGGATGCCGGATGATTTAAGGGTAAAGGGCGGGGCTAGTCCTCATTGTATTCCCGAGTTTCGCCTTGATCCCCGAACTCTGCATCTATCCCGGCCTCATTGTCGAGTATCTGCTGCTGGAAAGACTCATCTTCCGTATCGAGTGCAGCGACTAAATCGCTCACGCTGTCACGCTCCAGGGCATCTTGCTCCTCGGCGGAGATCTCATAGTCGCTCGGTGGCATTCCATAGAGATTCTCTTCCTCCTCCATCGCTAGGATGTCTTCTTGAAAGAAGCGTTCCTCTTCACGCTCATAGGCTGTGGCGGATGCGTCCCATTCGTCCTGCAGCGCTGGGTCCAACGCGTCCACTTCAGCCATGAAGGCGTTTTGCCGGTCACGGCCATGCTTCCCCTTGTCCCGCTGATCGGCGCCTGCGCACTCGGAAACCGACGACTTGCTTGCGATCCGATCGGATCGATCGACGGCTGCGCCCTCAGGAGATGACAATCTCGGATTGTCACTGGGCAGGCGTATACGTACCGATCGTACCTGCTCATGGATTACTCTGTTGCTGGCCGTCGATTCAACGCGGGCCAGTTCAGCGCCGGCGTCGCCTTCCGGGTGACTTAAAAGCTCGCTGATGATCACTGCCGTACCCGCGCCCATGGCAAAGGAAATCGCTACCAAAGCATGTGTGTTCAATGCCATCGCTCGGCCTCGGTTGTATGCATTTCAAAAAAGGGCCGCTTCGGCGAAAAACATCCTGATTTGCGCCGAAGCGGCAGGAGGTGCCTCGGCAGCCACATCAACAGGGGATACTGCGAATGGGCTGCCGAGCATAACGCTGACTAGGGGTTGACGACCAGATACCGCTGGTTACCTATGTACCGCCCACCACCAGTAGTAGGACAGCTGGCGGCATCGCCCTGAATCGTCACGCGGGTCGTGCCCGTGAGTGCGGAGGTAGCCATCTCCGCCATCTCATCATCACTGGTACGCGTGTACCACCAGATGTTGCTCAGGGCGCTATTGCGCAGATAGATGTAATGGTAGGTACTAACCCCGTCATTGTAAGCGGTAACGCGCTCGACATGCCCGGACTGCGTGCATACGGCATAGGAGGCGAACGGAAACATCACGGCGGCGAGAAGGATAGGCAGGATTGTCTTTTTCATGAACGTATCTCCATTGGTATAACGTTTAGAGGACTGCAGGCCAGGCTGTATCCCAGCCCCTGATAACACGCGCCTTTCTACTACTGGGCTCGACTCGTGTTAGGGATTAGTCTCGTAGAACGCTCAGTTGAATGAGAGGAACAAGTGCACTCAGGTTATGTGAAATATTCACTCGACATGAGACACCTGTGGGCGCTGAGCGATTGGCCTGACTTCCCTTGGATGCAGTTGAGAATGAGATCCATGAAACAATCAATACCCGGGATACAGACACTTACTTTCCTAACTGTGAAATTATGGTTGTTATGATTTCACCATTTTGATCGTGATCTTCTGAGTAAACTTACTTTGACCCCGGAATCTCGGAATCTCGGAATCTCGGAATCTGACCCTCAGGGCCTATGATCGCGCCATTGTCAACAGCCATGGAGCCGTGGTGTATAGGGCCAGAAGTGTGTTGGATTCTGCGTAGATGGCAGTGAAGAAAGCTGATGGTTGAGATGAGCGGGCCGGGCAAATGCCCGGCCTGCATGCATATTGAGGCAGTATCAGAACCCGAGATTGACTGGGGGATCGCAGAAGACATAATACCGGGATGCGCTCACTATTGTGATGCATCTCGAGCCTTCTCTAACGGTAATCTTTATCTCCGAAAGTATTTTTCCATCTGGGTCATGTCCATCCGGATAACACCTTTTTATAATTTCCTCCTCAGATAGTTTTACCTCCTGTGGATCAATCTTACAGGGTTCGATTCTTTCGCCAGTATTGGTGTTGATGACAGTGTTTGAAAGGTCCTTGTTGATGGTGACAGCAACCTTTGCGTCATCTTGCGAGAGGATCTTTGCATTCCTGTATTTGACATGGCTACATCCGGTTAATGCTATGGATGTGGCGAATGCTAGGAGAATGGCTGTTTTGGTATTCATTTTCGATATTCTCTCTTCAAGTAGTGTGGAGGGTTGTCCGCTGGCTAAGCCATTTAGTTGTGAAAATAAGCACAGGAATATCTGACACGCAGATGAATTTCTGGAAAAATTGTATAGATTAGAGCCATAGTTGCACATTCAGGAAAAACGAACGCTCCGGGTAAAAGGATGAAGGTAGTGGTGTGCCTGTTCCCGGGTGAGTGCTCTGGTAGTTAAACTCCTTGTCGAACAGGTTCTTCATGAGCAGTTCAAGCTTGCCAATCCTTTTCGGTAAGCGATAGCCTAGCGTTGCGTCACTGATCCAGAAACGGTCGTTAGCGCTGGACGTTCCTGAAGTGCTCAAGATGTTTTCAATCTCCTGCTTGACATGCGTAGCGGTTATCCGGCCAAAAAAACCGGAAGCATGAAAATAGTTGCCGCTGAATTCAAGGGATTGGGTTTTGAGTTCTGCCGGTCTGTCAGGCTCTTGCATTCCATCGAGAAAGTCACGCTCGAATTTTTCATAGCTATATTCACTACCGAGTCCAATATTCCGGCCAACAGACCAATACAGATAGGCTTTGTGACTCAGCTCATGCTGCTCCTCATCGGGGAGGGAGAAACTGTCTGAGACCTTGGTGATGTTTCGTCGACTGATTTCAAGTCCGCCATTGAGTTTGCTGGTGAACCGATGATCGATACCCATGGCGTAGCGATTGGCTTCCGTCCCTAAAAAATCATCATATATCTGATTGAAGCCAGCCACTTCCGTTGGCATTATCGTTTGATTGTCGATGAGTTCAGGTCTCAGCGTTCTGAATGCCGCCAGGCGAACCACGGTTGCTTCTGATGGGTTCCAAATAACACCCAGCTTTGGATTGAACTGACGCTCGGATATGCTCTTGTCATCGTCGATATCAACATAGTCGACGCCTGCGATATACTGCCCCATCGACCACGGGACATTCAGATACAAGTGGGCGGTCTTCTGTTTGACTGTAGTTTCATCGATATTCGTAATTGGCATACCGAAAAAGGAAAAACTGGTGGTCACCGTCTGATCCAAATCGAGGTATCCGGCGCCGGCTACAATCCCAAACCCGTCTCCCTGATAGTTGTACTGAGCTTCATATTGAGTGCCGTCACTGTCCGTATCAAGCAGGACACCACTCTGTGTGGTCTCATCGCTCAGTTCCTGGGCAATGATGGAAAACAGCAAGGATTGTCGTAAGTCTGGAGAATAGTTTAAACCGAGTCTGTAACTATCTCTGTCGATCGTCCTACGCAAGGAGGTTGAGTTATCATCAGGGTTGAAGTGCAGCAAAAGGTCACCAAACTCACCCTCTCTACGCCTGACTTCACCCTGAATACTCAGATCAGAAGTGATGTGAAACTGTCCGAAGAGGTTGCTGATAGTCTGGTCGCTGTCGTTGTTCTCGCGAAAACCGTCACTCTTCTCGGTGAAATGACCAACGCTCAGCATGCCCCGATTGGTGAAGGCGCCGACGGCAATCTCACCGCCCCGTGTATGGTTGCTGCCGGTGATGCCATTGGCAAGCAAGGCGAGGCGCTGACGGTTGAACAGGGGATTGTATTCGTTGAAACCGGCAACGGAGGGACCGCTGCCTTCGAAGGCAAACAGGCTTGCCTCGCTGGCGCTCGGACTGACGGGGGAAACGATCTCCGGCAGCAGCAACTGGGCCCGGAGCAACTCGCTGACACGGGCTATCTCGTGCCGGGGCACGCCCGCGTAGGAATCCGAGAGGAAGCGATGGGCCGAGGCATTGCCAGGATCCGCGGCAAGCGATTTCCAACTCTCTTTGAGCGCGAGCCGCTGGAAGCCCAGGTCGTCGTAGATTCTCGCCAGGCTGGCGCTGCGGGCGGCCCGATCCTCATCCAGGAGGAGACGGGAGCGGTAGACCGCCCGGTTGTCATTCAGGGTGATGGCCTTTTGCAGATCGACCAAGGCCTCCAGGGGTCGGTTCTCCGTCTGCTTGAGAATGGCGTCGTAGAACCATGCCGTGGGATCCTGCCTATCCAGTTGTTTGGCCAATTGCAACTGGGCAGCGGCTTGCTCGTTTCTCTTCTCCTCATAATAGGCCTTGCCCAGATAGCTGCGGATCAGTGCATTGCCTGGATCGAGGTTGGCCGCGGTCTCCAGCAGTTGGCGCCCCCCGGCCAGTTTGCCTTCGCGTATCAGGACTAGACCGAGACCCAGCCGCGGCATGGGATCGGCCTGGTCGAGCACGACCGCCCGTTCGAAGGCCTGTTTGGCCGATGCGAGTTTGAGTTGGATGAGATAGGCGAAGCCGAGGGTCGTTTGGCTCAGGGCCACATTGGGGTCGATCTCCACCGCACGCCGGGCGGCATCCGATGCCTTGCGCATATTCCGGAACATCAGCTGCAGTTGCGCCAACCGGGACCAGGCAAGCGGGTTGTCCGCTTCCACCTTGACGGCCTGCTTGGCCGCATCCAGGGCTTGTGCCAAGCTGAATTGCGCCTGCCTGGCATAGGAGAGGGCGAGATAGCCCGATGCCGTCCGTGGGTTCGCGGTCACAGCATGGTCTGCAAGTTTTACGGCTTCCCGCTTATCGTTCCGCACCGTCGCGATGATCGACATCAGTGCCAGGGCGTCAGCATCCTGTGGACGTAGCTTCAAAGCCTGTTCGATATCGCTGCGGGCGGCATCGACACGCCCCACCATCAGGTTGAGCGAAGCTCGATAGATCAGCAGAGTCGCATCCCGCTGCACTGATTCAATCTCCGCCAATGCCGCGTAGGCGCCTGCCAAGTCACCCTGTCGGTAGGCTTCGAGGGACAGGTGAAGGTTTTTTGGGGATTTCGTCCCATTCTCAGCAAGCTTCCATTCACCGCTGAAGTCAACGACCGGGGGATAGTAGAGCGCCCACTGAACCGCATCGCGGGGATTGACTACCGCTTTGATCATTGGGGCCTGTCCCTCGACCACTTCCGCCATCTGACCACTGTTCAGCAGGGACTCACCCAGAATATTGTGCACACGCACCTGGCCTTCCATAACGATGACCCTGGAGATCGAAGGTTCCGTCTGGACAGTGAACTCCGTACCCTCGATCGAGGCGTTGACATAGGGCGTGTTGACCTGAAACGATTGTCGAACACGACTGATGAAGTGGGCGATGCCTTGCAGCAGGTCGAGCCAGGTGGAACCATCCTCGGCGGGGGCGCTGAAGTTGACGCTGCTCAGTTCGCCCAGGCGCAGGAAACTGTCGTTATTCAGGTAGAGACCGGCCCGGCTGTTGGCGCTGACGCGTAAGCGGTCGCCGGGACAGAATTCATCGTCCAGCTGAACTGTCTTCCACTCCACGGCACCGGCGGAGCGTACCTCCACCTGGCCCTGAATGGAAACCGCATGAGCGACACTCTCCGTACACTCGCTGGCGGCAGCCCCGCTGATCACTCCCCAAGCGAGCAGCCAGAGACTCAACAGGAGGCGGATGTTGGTATGAATATGCCGTTTGGCAATCATCCTGGTTACCAATGTTGTTTTTCGGCCAGCCATGGCCGGTCGATATTATCGTTATAAAAGCCAGTATAGTCATTTATTTCGCGCAGGGAACACAGTTTACCTATTATTCTTGATTTACAATCAATTGTGGTTTCTTTGCTGGAAGCCATTCCACCTTCGGAGCGGTCATCCCAGGGGGTTTTTCCGGCCGCTCCTGCGTTCGCGATACTGCTGAAGGTAGTAGCTGCTGGGCCCGTCATGAGGATGATCACGCAGGATGGCCTTGAATTTCTCGTAGGCTGATTCCCTTTCACCCTGTTGCCAATCGGCCAGGGCATCGGCGAAGGCATCATGCAGTCCTCTTAATTGGGCAGTAGCGGATTCGCTCGTCGCGGCAATCTCGTAGAGGGTGATCGGCTGTTGCTTGCCGGCCACGAAAAATTCACCCAACTCGCGGCTGAGTATGCCCTGCAGGCCCTGCACGAAATCGCCGGAGGCAAGGATTGACGTGCCGAGCAGCTTGTTGAGATTCTCGATGCGCGAGGCGGTGTTGACCATATCCCCCACCGCCCGATATTCGAAGTGGTCGATGGCACCCACATGGCTCATGGCCAACTTACCCGCATGCAGGCCGATACGGGTGAAGAGTCTGGGTTGAAGATCGGATGCCTCGATCGCCTGGCCGATCTCCATGGCGGCTTCACAGGCCTTCTGCTGCAGGGACGAGTCCGGCCTGGTGGCCGGCCAGATCGCCAGCATGGCATCGCCGACCACATCGGAAACCACCCCACCGCGCGCCCTGATGGGGGTGAACAGGATCTCGTAGTAGCGATTGAGGAAGATCCGCAGCGCCTGTGGTTCCATGGTCTCCGCCATCTGGGTGTAGTGCTCTGCATCGGACGCCAGGCAGACACCGAAGGCCGAATCGATCTGTGACACAGGCTGTCTATCGTGCTGGACCAGCCGATCGATTACCTCACCAGGCAGATAGAAGCCGAACAGCTCGCGTAGCCGTTGTCGACTGATACGCATCTGGTGATAGTGCCAGATCAGACTGAGGATCAAGGCCAGTGGGGTCTGCAAGACCAGGGGGACGAACCAGGGCAGCCACAGGTTTTGTTGGGCAAACAGGGTGTAGACCAGATAGAGATAGCTGCCGGCTGCCGCCATACCGGCCAGGATCCCCGGTATGCCGGGTAGACAGCGGAACAGCAGGGTGATCAACACAGCGTAGGCAAGAAGAACCGCAACCAGAATACCCGGACTGAGTGGCAACAAGGTCTCCATCCGCAGCAGGTTGGCGAAGGCGGTGGCAGCGACTTCAACACCACTCAGATCGAGTCCATTGGGTTGCGAGAAGACAGTATAGAAACCGTCCTTCTGGTTCGGCTGATAGTCTCCGGCATAACCGACAAATACCACCTTGTCCTTGAGACTGTTCAGTAACTGCGAGGTGGACGCAAGGACCTCCTGGACGGGGATTGTGGTGATACTCCCTGGGGGGCCGAAGAAATTCAGCAAGGGATAGGTATCGCCGGCATAGAGTCTCAACAGAGCAATGAGCCGTTGCCGTTGCAAGGGCGGGAGATCCGGCGACTGCCCCATTGTTAGGCTCTCGAGCAAACTGCTGCGCAATGGCGCATGCTCGCGCAGCCAGCGGTGGGCATTATGGACGCCCTTTTCGCTATGCAACAGTGTAGGATCGTGCCCGGCAGCCACCAGTAGTTGTCTTAAAGCCATCCCGTCGGGATCCGCCAACCGCTGCAATGCGGCTGTGGGTAACGACATCAGTTCGTTATCGCCGTTGAATGTCCAGAAACGACTGACCTTGACCGGGACCTTAGGCAGCACGAAAGGGGCCAGGTTGATCGCTGCCTCTGCCAGGATATCGGTGGGAGGTATCAGTCGTTCGATCTGCACTCTGTCTTGCCCGGAGACAATCTGCTGTTGCTGCAGATTGGCCACCAGCAGGACATTGTTGGCACGCCGCATGGCATACGCCATCTGTAGGTTCGCTTCGCGGTCACGCGGTTTCTTGAAAAAGATGTCGAAGGCAATCACCGCGACACCTGCATCCACTAAACGATCGATCAGCCCGGCATGCAGCGAGCGAGGCCATTCCAGTAGCTCTTCGCCGAGTCCGAGTTGCTCACCTGTCTGCCCATTGATGGCAACGATTACTACATCCTGCGGAGGTGGACGCTGGCCACGCAGCTTGAACAACAGGCCTAGCCCACTGTCTTCCTCCCAGATCGAAGTACCTGGCATGAGACTGATCAATATCCCCAGGACGCCAATGCAGAGTCCCAGTGCCAGCGAGTGTATAGCCCTTCCTCGAATCACCCTGTCCCCGTTACGCTTGACCGGAGAGGATTGGGATGACCGGGTTACATGCATCTGTGGCCGGCCGCGGCCGGCCGGGCACGAGATCTGCCGTTAACCTCCTGGCGGATCGTGTCTTCGAGTGCTTGGTTCCGATCTCTATGGGTTGATCTATCATGCTCTCCTCGCATACTGTATAGAGGAAGCAGGGAGTTAAAGAAGCGTTCTCTCCCAGCAGTTTTTTTACATCGAGTCTATATAATACGATTATGATTGAGAACGTCTCCATCTTTGTTGGCATGGATCCGCATGACCTTGCGCTGATCGAGCAACGGATGGTGCGAAGAACCTATCCCAAGCATACGATCATTCTCTCCGAAGGTGATAGCAGTGACTCACTCTATGTCATACTCAGTGGCAAGGTGAAGGTCTATCTGAACGATGAAAGCGGCAAGGAGGCAATCATCAACTATCAGGAGGCTGGTGAGTATTTCGGTGAACTCTCCCTGATCGATGACTCCAGACGTTCGGCGTCGATCATGACAGTGGAGAGGTCCACGATGGCCATTATGCCTAAACAGGCCTTTCATGAGGTGCTGAAAAACAATCCCGATATCGCCATCCATCTGCTCAAAGACATGGTGCATCGGGTCAGGACCTTGACTGATGAAATTAAGAGTCTGGCCCTCTCGGATGTCTATGGACGTCTCAGCAAGACGCTTCTGAACCTGGCCAGGGAACGCGATGGCCTACTGATCATTGAAAGGCATGTCACCCAGCAAGAACTGGCGAATCGTATCGGCGCTTCACGAGAGATGGTCTGCCGTATCTTCAAGGACCTTATCAAGGGTGGCTACATCACCGCTGAGCGTAATCATTACATTATCAATAAACAGCTGCCGGCACGATACTGAAGAATAATATCAATAGTTGTAAAAGTAATTGCATGCAGACCAGCGGGACCGTCGGCGGGAGGGAGCCCGCCGCCAAGTGTACAGGACGTATTCACAACGTGTCGCGAGGGTCTGCATGCAATTACTTTCGGTACGATTACTATTATCCCTGTACTTTTCTATACGCTATTTCGTCCATTTTCAACGAGATCACGACATTTTCCCCTTCTCTATGTCGTCAATAAATAATCTTGTATCAGCTTCACAGAGTCGCCTGCATACTTCACGCCCCATGTTCATTTGAATGAGCGTGAACTGTTGTGGATATGCATCGTAGAGTTCAGAAAACAGGCCGGTTGTAATCTCTATGGCTTGAGAATCCTGTAATGCACGTACACTGGCACTGCGAGGCCTGAAGCCCATCAGGGCCATTTCACCAAAGCAGTCGCCTGGGTTGAGGGAGTTCAATGTATATTTTTTTCCTTGCCATGCTCTGACCACTTCAACTTCGCCTTTTTCCAGTACATACATGGAATTTGCCAAATCGTCTTCCTGAAAAAAATACTGCCCCTTGTTTACTTTGATGATGTTTGCATTGTTCAGGATAAATTCAAGAGCTTGTTCCCCTACCCCGCCAAATATCGGCATCTCCTGCAGTAGCTGCAATCTTGATTGCCTCATCTCTAGATCTCAATAGTAATCTTTAAGTTAATCCATCTGAACAGCAAGTCACTTACAGCAAGTGTAGGTGTTATCAGGGATAACTGTAACCATCCTCAAAACCATTCAGAATAGCTGTCAAGTGCCATGACATCGTTAACAGCTTTTTGTGCCACGAAATCGCGGACACGCTCGCACAGGGCATGAATCTGCTGGAGATCACCAATGCCTTGGGTGTTGCCTGTTGAGATGTGAGTGGAATGGTCCTCGAGGTGCTCGGCTGTCTCTACCGAGATTCCATGAGTGGCGAGGTCACCCTAAAGAGTGGTAACCGTCACCACGAGGACTAAAACAACGGCAGCCTATATGGATGACGATATCGGTTAAGTGCTCCGGAAAAAAGAATTGTCCTATCTCACGCCCCTATTCATGCAATCTTTGGGTGATCTTCGGACAAAACATTTTTTCCGAGGCCCTAAGACTCAGAATGAAGCATAGAGAAATGCCGTGGGGCCGCTGAAATCATACGAGAAGTTGCCTTTCAAATCGTCCTTATCAACATCCAGGTCATAAGCATAATAGGCATAACCGAGACCTATCCCCAGGTGCTTAAACAGGTCGTATTCCAGCATCCCGGCCGCATTGACTAGACTGCCGTCATAGTTATCATACTTCAGGGTAAAGAACTGCCCCCAGCCACGCATGTGAAATTTGGGTGTGAAGGCGTAAGCACCTTGAAGCCCCAAGACCGGCAGCGGAATGGTAAACCCTTCATCATAGGTTCTAGTTGCTTCTTCCTCCAACACAACCTCTTCACCGTCTTCATTAACAATCACGATTTTTCCCGTGCCTTCAATCGTCAGCCCAATACGGGTGGAATGCAATCCCAGCAATACCCCCAGTTCCTTCTTGCCATCATTGATAAATGAATAGCCATAGGCCAGGCGATAGACTTCGCTGTCAAAACGGCCGTGTATTTCTGTACCAACAGACCACTGAATATCGTCGGTTGTCGTACCCGCTTTCGTATAGATACTTGATGCGCTACGCTCAAGATCGACATAGGAGAAGTCCAACATGTGGCGGGGATTGAAGCGATAAGTAATATCAAGCAGCGGGAGACTTTCACGATCCGACAGACTTAAATCATCTTCGAGTGAAATCTCCTCACCAATCACTCCATTATTAGAGTCAATCCGGATTGTAGTGCTTGCCGATGCCTGAAAGCCTGAGAGACGCATATTGAAGGATTTGTTGAATCCGGTACCAAAAAAGTCATCATCTGCCATGGATAGGGATGAACAAAACAGCAGCGCGCCTCCTACAATTGAAGTAGCCAACGACTGACAGATGAGTCTTTGCATAATGCACATCTCAGAAAAATGGGCCCCGAAACTCTGAAGTACTAAGTATATATCAGATGCCGCTCAGTGATCCTACTTGATGCCGTTTTGCTGTTGCCACCAACGTATAAAGCGAATGATGTTAGCCGTTTGTTTTTGAGTGATATCTGCCACTGGTGGCATATCACCGAATTTCCAGTGATGTTGCCTGGTACCATTTTTGACAGCGCGATAAAAGGCTGCATCATCGTGATGATTGGGTTCATAAAACGGGTGTACCTAAAGGGGGGCCTATATCCGCCACACCTTCGGACCATTTTCCGTGGCATGCAGAACATTTATCCTGAAACGTCATCATCCCGAGGGCGTATGAAAATGGTACCTTGGGAGATTTAATCAGGTTCAATCGGATTTCGCTGTTCTTCAGTAGTTCCTCTGCTTCTGCAACGGTCCCGCTGGAATAGAAACGTTCCTTGAACTGCAATAGCAAACCATAAATCGCCGGTAACACAAGCACGCTGGGCACTGTGACGCTCACCATCCCACCCATCATCGGAACTGCAATGCGTTGCATCACATCTGAACCTGTGACACTACTCCAGAGAATGGGTAACAACCCGGCAATAATGGCGGTGGCGGTCATGGCGATAGGATGCACCCGTTCCGCCGTACCACGATGTCCAGCCAATTCCCGCAACCGGTAGCTGACTTGATTCAGATACCACCAGGCAATGGTTTGTCATGAATACCCAGGCGTGATTTTGCGCATCTAACCCGACCTACGTTTGAAAATGCCGTCGTAGGAGGCTGAAAGTCACTCAACCAGTGAAGATACGACGCACCTGCGCGATCTTCTCCTGGAAAGAAGTTGAACG
>CBDVCD010000068.1:0-13381 GCA_965372385.1 uncultured Gammaproteobacteria bacterium
GGTGACTTACCTGGTGCTTGCCTTCCTGGTCGTGGGGTGTCTCTTCATTGGTGACTGGACCTTGGTTGGTGAGACGGAGGGCAAGCGGCGGGCGCTGGCGGTATCGACGGCGATTCGAAATATTCCCCTGGCCTTCCTGATTGCCAGCTCCAGCTTTCCGGATTCGGCTGTCGGGCCGGTCACACTGGTCTTCTCGGTATTCACCATGCTGCTTTCCGTGCTGTACGGGAAACTGCAAAGGCCCCGGCGTCCGCGATCGCAATTATCTCGGCGGTGACTGACGTCGCAGTCCGATCACTACTCGGCTTCCAATGCACGTATCCGGGCCAACAAACGCTCTGCCTCCTCTGGCTCTTTGTGCCAACGCCGAATCCACTCTTTCCAGGAAAAGCCGTCCTTGTACATGTTTAGCGTCTTGAGATTTTCTCGTGCCTCGTCGATGCGCCCGAGATACGCATAGGTTGCCGTCAGATAACATTGTATGTGGGCGCCGAAGGGACCACCGCGCTCGATGTTGCGCCGAAAGGCATCCAAAGCCTCTGGGTACTTGCCCGCATGAAAGTTGGCCATCCCAAGGATATTCAGGTAAGGCGTTCGCGGAGCCAGCGGGTCCAGACGCAGGGCGCGTTTCGCATAATCGATACCTTTATCGGCTTCTCCGGAACTCAAAAGTACCGCGGCATGGTAGACGGAGACGTAGGGATCGTTGGGTCGTGTCTCGATGGCCTTGCCTGAAGCGGCCAGGGCCTTGTCGAAATCCCTGCGTGATTGATACGCAAGTGCCTGTGTGCTGTACGCCAGTCCGAAGGAGGGGTCCAGCTCCAGCGCACGCCCCGACAGCTCGAAGGATTTGAGTGTGTCCTCTTCGGGCGATTCGCTCCTTCCCCAGAAGGCCATGAATGCATGGGTGTAGGCTGCACCCGCGTATCCGCCGGCATAGCCGGGGTCGAGCTCGATCACGCGTTCGAAGGCGCGGCGGGCGGCCAGTAGTCGTCCAACATCATTGGGAGGGTTCACCAGATCGAGTGCCTGCTTGTACAAGGCATAGGCCGCTGCATTTACCGAATTCCCCGGATGCGACCGTTCGCGTTCGTCACCGCGAAAACCGACGGCCATCCCCTCAACGATCTTGACCGCCAGCTCATCCTGTAGCGCGAGGACTTCGGCGGGCTCGCGGTCGAAACGTTGAGCCCACACCTGGTTGCCCGATGTCGTCTCGTACAGTTGTGCTGTTACCCGCAGCTGATCTTGCGCGCCGCGGATGCTGCCGTAGAGGACATGGGTCACCCCCAGCTCACGGAGTATCTGCTGCGGGGTTGCTTTCCTCTCCAGGTAAGGCAGCACCGACGAGAGCGCGATGATGTCGATTCCGGAGAGCTTGGAAAGGTCGGTGATGATGTCTTCCGTCAGCCCGGCTGCCAGCTCTGTCCCGCTGGTGTCGGTGGTGGAGTCCTCGAACGGCAACACCGCTATGGAGGGCCTGCTCAGGACATTGCTCACAGGCCGCTGAGTTTCATCTTGAAATATAAAAAGTGCCCAGACAATGAGTGCGGCTGCAACCAAAAAGAGGAGTACTCCGAAATGCGCCGGCCCCGGAGTGACCCATCGCTGCCATGCGGGTGGCTCGGGAAGTGAGGAAGACGGTTGTTCAAGTTGACCCTCAGGCATTGCAAAGAGGGGCTCGAAGCTGGGTACGTAGCTGCCCTTGGGGATGTGGATGCGTATCGGGTCAGCGTGTCCCTCCATGGCGTAATAGAGATCCAAACGCCGGCGCAGCCGTCCCGCCTCGACCCGGACCACGGTGCTGGTCTGTGCATGCTCCGGATCGTCGAACCCAAACACCTCGTTGGCGATGGTTACGCCCTTGATACGTCCGGCTCGGCCCGCGAGCGTCTCGTCGACCACATAGCGGAGAAACTGCCGGGAGCGTTCGCAATCCGCAAATGCTTGATTCAAGAGTATGCGCTCAAGCTGAGCGACCACATCTGGGGGGGCCGCATTGTCCTGCTGTGGATGGATTCTCATATAACTCATTGATTCTTGTCAGACGTAACCTTTTGTTACTCACCACAAGTCACTCTAAACCATCCGCTGTTTCTGCTACAACACTTCTATGCGCAACTGTTGGCGCATGGAGTTCCCGAAAGGTGGGACGAGCGCCGGTTGCTAGCTTTGTGGCCGAATCCGAGAATTTGAGGGGTATCTTCAATGAGCGACGAACGAGATAAAGCAAGCGGTTCCGTAACACCAGACGCTGATACCTCTAAGGCCGCCGAAGCAATACCAGGGCCCAGCGAACTGCTGGATGACCCGAGTCGGCGACTGTTTTTCAAGCGCGCCGCGGTGGGTGGGGGCGGTGCCCTGTTAGGCGGCGCCGCGGCCTACGGCGGCGCCAGGGTCTCGCTGGAGGGCCGACCGGTTGACGATTATCCCCTGATCGACGAAAAATTGTTCAAGCCTAAGGACCAGCGCGACACAGTGCTGAACTTTATCATGAGCAAGGCCCTGAACGAGAAGCACCCCGAGCGCAATGATCAGTACAATCGCCTGCAAAACAAGAATTTTGATTTCCTCAAGGGCTTTTCCGACATGTACGCCAAGCCCTGGGATAATACCAAGCCCGGTTATACGCAGATGGACCGGGCGCTGCAAAAGGCGGGATGGGAGCCTCTGGTGGTTGCCGGCAGCCGGTTTTCCGCCAATCTCCAGCCCAACACGCCACTGCATGCCTGGGACCAATCGGACGTGGAAAAGGAGCAGTATTCGTTCGAGAGCGAGAAGCAGGCGAGCGATGCCATCAAGAGCGCCGCCCGTGTATTTGGCGCGGTCAAGTGCGGTATCGCCCGGCGCGACAAACGCTGGGACTACGATCCCCTGTACGACATCGAAAATGAGAAGGAACTCTCCTGGGAGAAGGACTTCCCCTTCGAGCCCAAGACGGTCATCGTCATGCTGGCCCCCATGGACTACGACTGCATGGCCACCGCGCCCGCCTGGACCGCCGATGCGACGGCCGCTGACGGTTATACGCAGATGAGTGTCAAGGCCAACCAGATGACGAAGTTCATCCGCGGCCTCGGCTACCATGCCGTCGGCGCTGGCAACGACCTGGGCAGCAGTGTCCCCTACGCCATTATGGCGGGGCTGGGCGAGGGTGGGCGCAATGGCGCCTTGCTTGCTCCAGGAGTGGGGCCGCGGGTGCGCATCATGAAGGTCTACACCGATCTGGATTTTGTCGAATACGACCGCCCCCACACCTGGGGCATGACCGAGTTCTGCCTCAGCTGCGGCAAGTGCGCCGAGGCCTGCCCCGCCGACGCCATTCCTTTGCCTGAAGACAAGAACGGTGGTTATGGTTTCGAACCCGCTTATGAGTTCAGCGATGAGCCGGGCTACACCTGGAACAACCATATCGGCATCAGGAAGTTCTATAGCGACGCCAAGAAGTGCTACAACTTCTGGGTCGAGAATGGCAGTGCCTGCGGGGCCTGCATCGCCGCCTGCACCTTCAATGAGCCGGACTACTGGCATCACGTCTTTATCATGGCGATCACCCCTTGGACGCCCGGTCCTCTGCACGCCTTGATGGCAGAATTACACCCGGCATTCGGCTACGGCCATACTAATGATCCGGCAAAGGTCAAGAAGTTCTGGAAGAGTGGCGAGGGCATGCGCACCAATGTTGATTTGAAGAACAACATCGGCACCTCGAACAAGAGTTAGGGAATCTGGAGGATTAATTATGGAACTGATGCAGTGGTTTTTCATGGGGGTCCTGTTTACCTTGAGCGTTTTTGCCCTGGCCTATCTGTCAATGATCGTGAAGTTGGAGTGGTATACCTGGGCAAGCCTCATAACGGGTGTTGTCGCAGTACTGTTTGGTATCGGCTGGGCTGGCGCCTCATTCCTTGAAGGCTACCCGCAATCCGGCTCGATGGCATTGGTCTTTTTCAGTGGTAGCGGTGTGATATGGATGACCCTGACCTGGCGTTATCTGGTGGCGCCGATCTTGGGCAAAGACGCAAAGTAATCCGACAGAAATATAGGTTGGGCTGAGGAACGAAGCCCAACGACGGATTCCGGTGCCGGTTGTTGGGCTTCGCATGCTCAGCCCAACCTACGAGAGGAGGACAAATGGCAGCTGTGAGCAACTCAACATCCATCCCTTGGGGCAGGCTGATTCCGGCACTCGCCTACGTGCTGTTGGTGGTGGCCTTCGTCATCGGCCAGATCGCCGCGCAGATGGATTACGAGGCGCTGTTGCAGAAGCAGATGCCAGACGTGGAACTCACCCGCTCCCAGGTCAACAAGGAACTGCCTATCGTCTACCGCATGCTGAAGGACGATGAGGAGTCGCCCGACGTAGTGGTCATGGCCGAAGGCGAGGGTTACGGCGGTCCCCTGGTGGTGGGCGTCCGCGCCCGGCGCACCGAGGACGGGGCGCGGGTGAACGAGATCCTGCTGCTGGACCACAAGGAGACGCCGTCCTTCGTTCAGCGTATCGAGAATAAATATTTCTTCCGCCAGTTTGCGGGCAAGAGCGTGACCGATGATTTTATCGTTGGCGATGATATCGACGCGGTCTCGGGCGCCACCGTCTCGTCGGCGGGATTTACCACGGCGGTGCGCGAGGCGGTGCATCTGGGCGCCGTGCAGCACCTGAAGCTGGATCGCACCTGGCAGGAGCCGGTCTGGCGCATCGGCGCCAACGAGGGGATCCTGCTGGCCCTGTTTGCGCTGGCCTTTTTCGGCTCCTATCGCAAAGACAAGGCGGGGAAATACGCCCGTTACATCGTCATGGCGGGCGCTCTGGTCTTCGTCGGTTTCTACGCCAACGTGTCGGTGAACCTGGGCAATCTGGCGGGCATCTTCATGGGCTACATCCCCAGCCCGAAGGAACATCCCATGTGGTGGATCATGATGGTCGGAGTGCTCGGCAGCGTTGTCGTGCTGGGACGCAACATCTACTGCCGGCACCTCTGTCCGTTCATGGTGGTGCAGGACCTGCTGCAGAAGGTGAGCGGCATCCGGCTGCGGATCCGTTCGGATCTGCAAAAAAAGGCCCGGACCCTGATCCTCTCCCTGAGCTGGGTGGCGCTGATGCTGATCTTTCTCTCCGCCCACCCGGCCCTGGGCTCCTACGAGCCCTTCGCCATGATGTTCTCCCTCGAAGGCTTGGGCATCCAGTGGTACATCCTGCCGGCGGCGCTGCTCGGCGCCTTCTTCGTACCCAGCTTCTGGTGCCGGCTGTTCTGCCCGGTGGGTCAGTTCTTGAATGAGATCGTGCGGCTGCGCCGGGCGGTTCGCGACCGGCTGACGGGCAGCAGAAAGAGAGGCTAACAGCATGGCAAAAAAACAGGAAAAACCCTGGCAGTACAAATTCAGCTTCGCACTCTCGCTGGTGATGCTGGCCCTGGTGCTCGGTTACTTCGTCCAGTCATTTCTGGAGATCCGCAAGGTACAGCCGGTGCGGGTGGCGATAGAACGCATCAGCGATTCGCGTAGCGGGGCGCCAGAGGCTTTCCTGGACGCTCCGGCGGCACCAACCGATGAGAAA
Source organism: uncultured Gammaproteobacteria bacterium (assembly GCA_965372385.1). Lineage (GTDB taxonomy): Bacteria > Pseudomonadota > Gammaproteobacteria > Chromatiales > Chromatiaceae > JASJBU01. The sequence continues at coordinate 5,558 of CBDVCD010000068.1, forward strand.
GGGACCGTCGTCGAATAAGCAACTACGCCAGAGACACCATGCCGCCAGGTCCAGGATGTATGTCAAAGAGTCCATTCGGTTGTAAAAGTAAGGGGCAGCGATCGGCAGACTGGTTTCAGAGGTGGGTATCTGACAACTCAGGGAGATCCTTGAATGATTCTCCGAATCGTAGAGCGTTTTCCGAAATACCGTAGCCACCTGCTGAACGCGCTTGGGCGTGACGGTGTGATGGCCGAGCTTTGCGAGGACTACGACACGGTCGTGGTGGCTTTGGAGATCGAGGAAACGCGCACCGGCAAAGGGGTGGAAAAGTCGCGGGAAACCTACCGGGAATTGATGCGGCTTAAACGGGAACTGGAATACGAGTTGCTGGAAAGATTGGCGACCTCCGACGAACCGGAGGCTGAGGGGTAATTGGGATTCATGTTAATCCCCTCTCCTTGCGCGCTGGAACCCCTGGCGGGGCTGGAGCTTCGGTCTCAGCCACAGCAAGGTCCGTTCACCTTTACTATCAGGGGCGGTGGTTGGTACCTTGGTGGCTGGTGGGGATCGGGGCGCTACCGTAGATACCGTCGAGGTTACCGTGCCGGACGCCGTCAGTCCTCACACAACAACAGCTACCGCAGCCAGAGCAACAAGAGGCGGGTCAAAATTGGATCTGCCATGACAAGCAGGCGCGCCAAGGCATCGACCACGGGCAAGCGAGCAAACAACGTGTTCGCCGACAGTGCTGTTTCATTTTTATCAGACAAATTTTTTTGGAGAGAGACATGATTGAATCGTCGAGGGATACGGGTACTCTTACGGTGTTGCTGCAGCGGCTGGAGACGCAAAGGCTTCCACGCATACTGGCGTTGAAGGAGAAAGTGGATCGAGGTGAGCTTCTAAGTGATACGGACATCGCTTTTCTCGAAGAGGCCTTCTCCGATGCCAGACAAATCAAGCCAATCCTTGACAGAAATCCTAAATACCAAGACTTGGCCATGCGTGTATTTACGCTCTACAAGGAGATTACGGACAGAGCGCTTGAGAATGAAAAATCGTCGTAATCTTTGGATAATTTATTTTTTCCGCGACCCTAACTATGTCACTCGCTGAATAAAAACCCGGGAAGAAACCTATGCTTGAAGAAAGTCACTATTATTTTCAAAAAGCGGCCGATGTGCTGAATTTACCGGCGGCGCATGAAGCACTGGTAGATCGCGGGGTACTCATCGTCCCCGATATCCTCGCCAATGCAGGTGGCGTGACTGTCAGTTACTTCGAATGGGTGCATAACATCCAGCAGTTCCGCTGGCAGAAGGCTCGCGTCGATCGGGAACTCACTGACACCATGCGCAAGGCCTATGCCGCGGTAAGGGCGGTTGCCGAAGAGCATTCCATCGATCTGCGCACTGCGGCCTTTGTGCTGGCAATCCGGCGAGTGGGTGAAGCAGTCAAGGCGAGAATGTATGTAAAAGAAGAGATTCAGTTATAGATGATGGGAGGGGGAGGGTAAAATTTTATGTTTCTTGATTACTTTGCACTGATTGTCATGATTGTTGTGTCTTTAATACTGATCTATGCGGCTATTTATATACATGACATCCCCTACGAAATGGCAAAAAAGCGTAACCACCCGCATCAGGATGCAATACATGTCGGTGGTTGGTTAAGTCTGTTTACTCTGCATGCAATCTGGCCGTTTCTGTGGATATGGGCGACACTGTACAAACCTGAAACCGGATACGGTTTTGCTTCAGGTAGTGCGTCGGCAGATATCGAAAAACTGGCGAGTGCAATAAAAGATTTGCAGGATCGTATTTCCGAACTTGAGTCACAACACAAGGACGGGGAGCAATCATGATCGACCTGTTAATTATTATTTATGCAGCAATTCTCTGGGTCGTGTTCAAGGTATTCAAGGTGCCGCTGAACAAATGGACAGCAACCACATCTTTGCTGATTGGTGTGTTTGGCATTGGTTTAGTTGTGCTGGTGATGAATTACAACCATCCGTACAGTCGTGAAGCGCGAATGTATTTCTACACAACACCGATTTTCCCTCAAGTTAATGGCCGGGTTATCGATGTACCTGTGGAAGCGAATCAGCCTTTAAAAAAAGGCGATTTGTTGTTCAGTTTTGACCCCAGACCCTTTGAAGATGATGTTGCCAGTCTCAGGGCACAGGTTAAGCGTGTTGAGGTTGAGCGAGATCGTAACAAGGAAGAGTATGAACGCAGTCTGGCATTGATAAAGAAAAATTACGAGTCCGAACGCGCAGCAGCAAAATGGCGTGTTAGTTATGAAGTTGCGTTGGCTGACATACAAGATCTGGAAGCAAAATTGGACAAGGCAATATATGACCTTGAAGAAGAGGTTGTTGTTCGTGCGCCCGGAGACGGGTACGTGACACAGCAAAGATTACGTCCCGGGATGACATTGATATCACAACCACAGGTTGTGCCTGGCATGATCTTTGTTCATGCTGAAGACCTTGAGTTATATGCTGCTTTCCCACAAAATGGATTACAAAATATTGAGGTTGGCCATGAGGCTGAAATCACGTTTGATGCAATTCCCGGTCGTGCATTTAAAGGCAAAGTGACTAACGTATTACAGGCAATTGCGCAGGGTCAGGTGATGCCCAGTCGTTTTTTGATCAATTTTGACACTGCCGCAGAAAAAGCCCAGCAAGGACGTGTGCCAGTAAAAATTGAAGTTCTGGATGATCTTTCGGAATATCAATTGCCTGCCGGGGCCAAAGCAGAAGTCGCCGTTTATAGTGACAACTGGACTGCATTTTCCATTGTGCGCCGCGTACTATTACGTATGAAAAGCTGGCAGAAATTCATCTTCATTGGTGGCTAGCTTGCTTTATGGATCGGGCGCGTAACTCGAGCGGTTGAGGCTGAGGTGGCCACCGCAGATAACCGTGGTGACCTCAATGAACTATGAATTATTGGATCATTTCGGCGGTGCAGAGATCAGACCGTCGTTGATCCTCTTCTTTTGTACGGACATCCAGCGGGAAACTAGACCGATATGACATTAAATTCTCTGAAGTACGCAGTCTTCATCATTTCGGCATTGCTGCTGTCGGCGTGTGCCGAACAGCAAGCGCCGGAGGCGGAGGTCATACGCCCGGTACGCGCCATGACCGTGGGTGATATCGCTGAGCTGGAACGGCGCAGCTTCCCCGGTCGCGCCAAGGCCACCCAGGAGGTGGATCTCTCGTTCCGGGTCGCCGGCCCGTTGATCGCCCTGCCGGTCAAGGTGGGGGACAAGCTCAAGCAGGGCGACCTGGCAGCGCGCATCGATCCGCGCGACTTCGAGGTGCAGCAGCGCAAGGCCGAAGGCGAGCTGGAGCGGTCAGTCGCCTACCGGGAACGGGCCAAAAGCGAATATGAACGCCTGCTCGGTATCCAGAAAAAGGGCACGGGTCTGGTGAGTGAGGTGAAGGTGGATCGGGCCAAGGAAGACTACCAGATCGCCAAGGCCGATATCACCGCCTACCGGGCCTCGATGGACGCCGCCAAGGATGCGGTGAGTTATACCCATCTCAAGGCACCGTTCGACGGCGCCATCGTCGCCACCTACGTGGAGAATTTCGAGTACGTCCAGGCCCGCCAGTCCATCGTGCGGCTGCTGGACAGCACCCGCGTCGAGTTCGAGTTCAATGTACCTGAGACCATGATCTCCCTGATCCCCCAGGTGGCTGACATCCGTGTGCGCTTCGACGCCTTTCCCGATCTGGAGATCTCGGCCGAGATCAAGGAGATCGGCAGTGAGGCGTCCGCGACCACCCGCACCTATCCTGTCACCCTTATCATGGACCAGCCCGAGGGCGCGGAGATCCTGCCCGGCATGGCCGGCAAGGTCATGGGCAAGGCACGCCGCCAGACCGGTGAAGGCGGGGCGGCCATCCTAATCCCGATGACCTCCGTGTTTTCACCCGAGAGCGGGGACCAGAGCTTCGTGTGGGTGATCGACGCAGGCTCCAACACAGTAAGCCGGCGGGCGGTGAAGCTTGGGACTTTGGGCGCCGCGGGCGTCGCTGTGCAGGAAGGCTTGCAGGCCGGCGAGCTGATCGCTATCGCCGGGGTGCATTTTCTGACCGAGGGCCAGCAGGTCCGGCCTGAGCTGGACTAAGGAGCCTCCGATCAAGTCATGAACTCGTATCTTGTGCCCAGGTCCAGAATTAATCAGAGGCTCCCTAACGGGGAGAAAACCATATGAGCCTTGCTGCCGTAGCGGTCGAGAACCGCGCCGTCACCTATTTTGCCGCCTTTCTGCTGATCGTCGGGGGTATTGCCAGCTATTTTGAGCTGGGCCAGCTGGAGGATCCCGAGTTCACGGTGAAGACCGCCGTCATCACCACCAATTATCCCGGCGCCAGTCCGCAAGAGGTGGAGCTGGAGGTCACCGACCGCATCGAGCTGGCCCTGCAGGAGTTGAAGCAGCTCGACTATGTCACCTCCTATTCAAGGGCGGGCCAGTCCACGGTCGCGGTGGAGATCAAGACCGAGTACTGGTCCGACGAACTGCCCCAGGTGTGGGACGAGCTGCGGCGCAAGATTCGTGACGTGGGGGCCTCGTTTCCACCGGGCGTGGGCGAGCCGGTCATCTCTGACGATTTCGGCGACGTGTTCGGCTTCCAGCTGGCGATCATCGGCGATGGTTTCAGCTACGCCGAGTTGGAGCAATACGCCAAGGATCTCAAGAAGGAGATCAGCATCGTCGAGGGCGTGGCCAGGGTGGATCTGTGGGGCGTGCAAAAGGAGGTGATCTACCTGGACGTGGCCCAGAGCCAGCTGGCCGAGCTGGGCCTGAGCGATGCCAGTATCGAAAACACCCTGCGCCGGCAGAACATGGTGCTGGATGCCGGCAGCGTGGACGTACAGGCCAGACGTCTGCGCATCGTGCCCACCGGCGAGTTCGCCTCGCCCGCGGACATCGGCGATCTGGTGATCCGGCCTTCCGCCACCGATGCCCTGCAGGGTGGCGGCGCGCCCTCCGCTAACGCGGAGCTGATCCGCATCCGTGATATCGGCACCATCCGGCGCGGTTACCAGGAGCCGCCCTTCACTCAGATGCGCTACAACGGCCGTCCGGCCCTGGGGGTCTCCATTACCAACGTGGCCGGCGCCAATGTGGTGCAGGTGGGCCAGGCCATCGACCGGCGGTTGTCGGAGCTCACGGCCGATCTGCCGGTCGGTATCGAGGTGCAACGAGTGCACTGGATGTCGGACATCGTCGCCGAGGCCGTCGACAACTTCCTCATCAGCTTCGCCGAGGCGCTGGGCATCGTGCTGGTGGTGCTCACCCTGGCCATGGGCTGGCGCATGGGGTTGATCATCGGTGGCGCTCTCATCGTCACTATCCTCGGCACCTTCATCCTGCTGGCGGTGTTCGGCATCGATCTGCAGCGCATGTCACTGGGGGCACTGATCATCGCTCTGGGCATGATGGTGGACAACGCCATCGTGGTGGCGGATGGCATGACCGTACGTCTGCAGAAAGGCATGGACCGAACCCGTGCGGCGGTGGAGGCGGCCACCCAGCCGTCCTGGCCCCTGCTGGGCGCCACGGTGGTGGCGGTCATGGCCTTCTATCCCATTTTCGCCTCCACCGAAGGGGCGGGTGAATATTGCCGTACTCTGTTCAGCGTGGTGGCGATCTCACTGACGGTGAGCTGGGTGGTCTCGGTGACTGTGACACCATTGAACTGCATTGATCTGCTGCCGGCGCCGAAACCAGGCGAGGCGCAGCAGGACCCTTACGCCAGCGACTTCTATCGGCGTTTTCGCGGCCTGGTGAACACCGCGATCCGCTTCCGCTGGCTGACCATAGGGAGCCTGGTCGCGCTACTGGTAGTGGCGAGTATCGGTTTCGGCAGCGTGACCAAGTTGTTCTTCCCGGACTCCTCCATGACCAAGTTCATGGTGGACTTCTATGCGCCGGAGGGCACCCGCATCCAGCAGGTGGCCCTTGACCTGGAGCAGGCCGAGGCCAGGCTGATGGCCGATGAGCGGGTGGAGAGCGTCAGTGCCTTCATCGGCGCCGGCCCGCCACGCTTCTACCTGCCGGTGGACCCCGAGTCGCCCAACCAGAGCTATGCCCAGCTCATCGTCAACGTGAAGGACTATCGCCAGATCGACGGCTTGATCGAGGAGCTCGAGCCCTGGCTACGGGAGAATCTGCAGGACGGCCTGATCAGCATCCGCAAGTACGGCGTGGGACCGAGTAACACCTGGAAGTTCGAGGCCCGCCTGAGCGGGCCGGCGGAGGCGGATCCCGCCGTGCTACGGGACATGGCCGAGCAGGGTGTCGCTATCCTCAAGGCCAGCCCGCTGGCAGGGCCGGTGCGCACCGACTGGCGCGAGCGTTTGTCGTTGCTGAAGGCCGAATACAGCCAGGAGCGGGGCCGCTGGGCCTCGGTGACCCGCGAGGACATCGCCCAGACCACCAAGCGGGCCTTCGACGGACGCAGCATCGGCCTGTACCGCGAGGGCGACGAACTGCTGTCCATCCTGCTGCGCCACGTGGAGGAGGAACGCCGCAACGTGGCCGCCATCGACGTGCTGCAGGTGCAGCCGGCCATGACGACGAATTCCGTTCCCTTGTCCCAGGTCACCGACGGCGTGAATCTGGCCTGGGAGGACCCTGTTATCGGCCGCCGCGACCGCCGCCGCACCGTCACGGTGGAGGCAAACCCGATCCAGGGCGTGACCCTGACGACCCTGCTGGAGTCCGTGCGGACGGAGTTCGAGGCCATTGAGCTGCCCCCTGGCTATAAGCTCGAATGGGGCGGCGAGTACGAGGACACGGTGGCCTCCCAGGCATCCCTGTTGCCGGGCATGGCTCCGGCGGCGGCCGTCATCTTGTTTATCATCGTGGCCCTGTTCAACGCCTACCGGCCGCCCCTGGTCATCCTGCTCACCATCCCCTTCGCCTTGATCGGCATCGTGGCCGGATTGCTGGCGTTCGATGTCGCCTTCGGCTTCGTGGCCCTGCTGGGGGCCATGAGCCTGTCCGGCATGATGATCAAGAACGCGTTGGTGCTGCTGGACCAGGTCAATCTCAACCTGTCTGAGGGCATGAGCGACTACGACGCCATCGTGGAGGCCGCGGTCTCACGCCTGCGGCCGGTAATGCTGGCGGCGGCCACCACCGTACTCGGCGTCATCCCGCTACTGCAGGACGTATTCTGGATAGGTCTGTCCGTGACCCTGATGGCGGGGCTGAGCTTCGGTACGCTCTTGACCATGGTGGTGGTGCCGGTGCTGTATGCCATGTTATTCCGGATCCAGGCAAGGGTGTAGAGGACCCTGAGCCGGGTGCATCCGGATCTATGCTAAATAATGAGATATACATAGACCACATTGAACGATGTTATGAATGACTTGATATGGATCGGCCCCGCTAGTGAGTTCGGCCTGATAGTGGGCGCCATCGCGCTGGCAAACGGTTGGTTGAGTGGCGATTGGCTGGTGATCATCGCACTGGCACTGACAATGACGTTTATCGTTGCTGCGCCCTTGAACCTAGATTCCTCAGTTGACCGCTGTGTACTGCACTAATCGTTCTGAAAACATAAACTTTATCAGCATTGAAGGGTTTCACCTATTGGGTGAGCAACGCTACACCGCGAATGGCACACTTGTGGCGGCACATGGCTGCGTTACAACTCCTTGGAATAGAATAACTATTTCGCGTCGTTGTGCCTTGCCCCGCACCACCACAAGCGCACCCTTCACGGTGTTCAACTGAGGATTCTAGGTTGAATACTAGATCCCGCGATATTTTTAGCGCCTTGGAGGCATCCGTCAGCCGTTTTGAGAC
>CBDVCD010000069.1:0-13252 GCA_965372385.1 uncultured Gammaproteobacteria bacterium
TGCGAAACACCACAGTAACGCTGAACCCATCAATACAACCTTGACGGAGTACTAGACCATGGGCTCCTTCTACCGCTCACTGTTGCAGAACCATGTACTGGCCAACCTGACCTTTGTGCTCGTGCTTGTGATCGGCTCCTTATCCTACCTGACCCTCCCACGCCAGCAAGACCCGACCATCAACTTCAACTGGATCGTGATCACTACCGTGCTGCCCGGCGCCTCGGCGCTGGATGTGGAGAAAAAAGTCACTGATCCCATTGAAGACGCGATTCGCAAGATTCAGGACATCAATTTCATGTCCTCCAACAGCCGGGAGTCGGTCTCCAGCATCCTGGTACGTTTTCAGGACATCAATGAACGCAGCTTCGACAAACGGATAGCCGATCTGCGCCGCGAGATCCAAAACAAGGAGGACGAACTGCCGCAAGCGGCAGGGGATCCGCAGATCATTGAGATAACCAGCGCCAATGCCTTCCCCTCCGCCACCGTGGCCGTAGTCGGACAGGCCCAGGACGAGAATCTGCGCATCCAGGCGCGCAATATCCAGAAGGACCTGGAACGCCTCAAGGGCGTGGACCGGGTCGACCCGGTGGGCCTGCCCGATCCCGAATTGCATGTCACTTTCGATCCCGCCATGCTCGAGACCCTGAAGCTCACTCCTGGTCAGATCGCCGATACGGTCAGTGCCTTCTTCCAGGACATCGCCGCCGGTGACACCCGTCTGGGTGAACAGAACTGGCTGGTCCGCCTGGTAGGTTCGAATGCCGACCCTGCCTATCTCGCCTCGCGCACCGTAATCGGTGCTGAGGGCGAAGTCACTCTGGGTGAGGTGGCCCGGGTCGAACGCGCCCGTGCTGAACCCAGTCAGTTGACCCGCTATGATGAACGCCCGGCGGTGCTGTTGGCGGCGATGAAGCAGGCCAATGCGAATACCCTGGAACTGGTGGATCGTATCAAGGGCTACATGGATGGCCGTAATCAATATGCCGACCAGACCGGCGTCGAACTGGTGCTGATCGATGACCAGACCGTGGTCACCACCAACGCCATTACACTGATGCAGCGCAATGCCCTGATCGGCCTGTTCCTGGTGCTGATCGTCGCCTGGCTCTTCCTTGGCTCCCGTATTGCCCTGCTCACCGCCATCGGTATCCCCTTCATCCTGGCCGGCACCTTCTGGGTGCTCTCCGGCCTGGGGGAAACCCTGAATGTGATGGTACTGCTGGGTGTGGTCATCGTGTTGGGCATGCTGGTGGATGACGCCGTCGTGGTGGTCGAGGGCATCTACTACCGGCTGCGGCACGGCATGGACGCCATGGACGCCTCCATCGATGCGCTTAAAGAGGTGGCTGCCCCGGTCACCACCGCCGTGCTCACCACCATGGCGGCCTTCGGGCCGCTGATTCTGCTGCCGGGCATCCTGGGTGATTTCATGCGCGTGGTGCCCATGGTGGTGGTGATCGCCCTGGCCCTGTCGCTGCTCGAGGCCTTCTGGATGCTGCCGGCCCATGTGATTGCGGCCAAGGTCAGCTTCCGCAGGCCATCACGCATACACAAGTACCGGGTGAAGCTCACCCACTGGATTCAGATCCGCTATGTGCGCCTGCTGGTCACCTTTCTGCGCCATCGCTGGCTCACCCTCTCGCTGGTGGTGTTGCTCTTCTTCAGCGCCATCGGCACCTTTGCCGCCGGTCTGGTGCGCATGGATTTCTTTGCCGCCGATACCATCCGGCTGTTCTATGTGAATGTGGAGATGCCGCCGGAAACCACCCTGTCCGGCACCCTGTCCAAGGTACAGGAGGTGGAAAGGAAGGTGAAGGCGCACCTGCTTGAGGGCGAGGCCCGTGCCGTGCTGAGTTATGCGGGCAACATGTTTACCGAAACCTCACCACGTCTGGGCGATCACCTGGGCCAGATCATGGTGGGGCTGAATCCCAAGACCCCGGAACTGCGTACGGTGGAGGCGATGACCGAGGCCATGCGTCAGGATGTGATGGCCACCGCAGGCCCTATCCATTTGTCTTTTCTGCGCCTGACGGGGGGACCACCCACGGAAAAACCGATCAGCATCAAGGTGCGCGGCGATGCCTATGAGGATATCCGCGCTGCCGCCAACCGGGTACGTGAACTGCTCGCCGAGATACCGGGTGTCAAGGATATCGATGACGATGCCAGCAAGGGTCGCAGCGAGCTGATCCTCAGCCTGGATGAGGACGCCATCAACCGTGCCCAGCTCAACCCTCTGGAGGTCAATCGCACGGTGCAGCTGCTGGTCGATGGCCTGGTGGTCACCGATATGCGCGATGCCGGCGAGAAACTCGAGGTGAGGGTGAAGGGGCCGAATAGCCGTCTGGAGGATATCGGTGAACTACTGCGCTTTCGCCTACCGTTGCCTGATGGTGGCAGCATGCCACTCAGTGAACTGGTAAAGGAGAGGCGGGAAACGGGTCTGGGCAATATCCGCCACTATAACTTCCGACGCGCCATCACGGTGGAGGCCGACCTGGAGGTGGCCGTCATCGACACGGTCACCGCCAACAACCTGCTCCAACAGCGCTGGCAAGAGCAGCAAGGTGACTTTCCAAATATCGACCTGGATTTCTCCGGCGAGCTGGATGACATCTATGAGGCAATGGACTCCATCCTGATGCTGTTCGTGTTCGGTGTGGGAGTGATGTATGCCATCCTCGGCACCCAGTTCAGAAGCTACTGGCAGCCCCTCATGATCCTCTCCACCTTGTTCATGGCCTTCACCGGCGTCACCTTCGGGCTGTTGATCTCCAACAATCCCATGAGCCTGTATACCCTGTATGGCATAGTCGCCCTGGCGGGCATCGCAGTGAACGCCGCCATCGTGTTGATCTCGGCGGGCAATATGCGCCTGCGGGCGGGCATGAGCGTGCTGCACGCGACCATCTACGCCGCACGGCGCCGGGTGATTCCCATCCTCATCACATCCCTGACCACAGTGGCCGGCCTGTTCTCCCTGGCCACCGGCCTGGGCGGCAAATCCCTGATCTGGGGGCCAGTGGCAACTGCCATCGTCTGGGGCCTGATCTTCTCTACTTCGTTGACGCTGATCGTGGTACCGCTGTTATATCGGTTGTTTATGGTGCGCAGTCATCTATACGAAAGACCGTGAATGTGTCGGTGTGAAGTTCACGCCGCTCATCTTCAGAAAGTCACCGAACCACGTGGTAAGAGCTTGTAGGATGTGCTGAGTGAACGACTGCCGAAAAGCAAAACCGGTTAAGGTCGACAATAAAAAGACAGGGGCCGATTTTCCTTCGGTTCGAGCAGTAGACGATCCAGTTCTTCGTCCAGGTTCCGGGCAAACGCACTCACGCTCTGCCCGTCCATGCCGGCCGCGCCTTTTGCTCGTCTGACTTGCGGGTCTGCCCGAGTATCGAACTTCAGCCTATTTCGCAGGCTGGGTTTGCCAGCTGCGCTGGGCAAACAAAAAAGCCCTGGTATGGCTGCATACACAGGGCTTTTGAAGGAGTGCCAGTAGCTACCAGGGCATAAAAGAATTCCACGCTGACATTGGCCGTGCGACATCGTGAATATTGTAGTTCATCGATCTCATATCGCGTTGCATGCTGTATGTCGACTTGGTCATGTGTTTCATTGATTCACCCATGGAGTCGATGCTCGTCAGCATCGGTTCGAGGGTACGAATGTCCTGAGCCATGGAATCCACACTCACCGCCATGGTGCGCACATTGGCTGACAGCTGGCCGACACTGTCAGTCATGGTCTGCAGATTACTTGACATGATATTCATGTTGGAATCCACACTGAGCGCCAAAAAGTGTACATCCTTCGCCAGACTGAAGATAAGGTAGAAACCGTACGCCGCAAGCAGAATAAAGGCAAACAGAGAAGGATACACAATCAGCTCCCAACGGCGAGCGCTGCTCTCAAAAGCCAGCGAGAGCCTATCCATCGAGTACTGCGTGTCTTTGTTTTTTTCTAAAGCACCACCCTCTGCTGGAGATTTTGGTGTGCTGTTGTCTGTTTTATCAATCATACCGTTAAAAAAACCTTGGCAAGTTGGTTACACGCCTGTGACAAAGAAGTTTAGCATAACTTCCCTTTATGGCAATAAAAGTTATTATAATATTTGAATATTCTAATATTACATTCTACTTACTTTTCCGCAGCATGTCATTCCGAACTTAGGACTCCTGACGTGATCTTCGGACAAATCATTTTTTCCGCGGCCCTTAAAACTCCCCAGCAGCCCCCCGACGCATAATATCCAGAATCTGCTCCTTAACCAGCAATGCCTCTTCCTTCAGATCAGCTGGCAGAGGCTCACCGCCATAAATCATCATATCCATGTTCAATGCCATCAACCAAAGCTTGCCCTTCTTATCTTCCAGAAGCGTTATACGGCAGGGAAGGTAAGCTGAGTAGGCATCTGAGTAGTCGAGCATCCTGGCCGCGATCAATGAATTACAGAACAGGTAGATCTTGACAAACCGATAGTTCTTACCACTCTTAGCTTCTATATCCTTGTAAAGGGGAAGCTCCCCGACATTTGACATATTGTGTTCATTGGCAACGAATTTCATCGTCTCTTCCACATCTTCGGGTGATAATCCCTCATCGACTGGAATTTTCCAGATACTTGCCTCAGCAACATTTTTTGTTTTCAGTGCCTGTTCGCCGAACTGCAAGAAAACACGCCCGGCCTCCGGATCAAATCCAGTGATACTCTCTTGATATTTAACGTAAAAACCCGCCAGAAAAATGACTACTATTAGACCAATCAAGGCAAATATATTTTTTAAAAAACCCATCTTTTTCTCCAAATAAACCGATGCCTCAGAAATCGAAGGTGGTTATTGATTCTTGTTTAAAAAGCCTTCATCAAGTTAGTTTCTGTGTCAGTACACCAGCAATTCCATCGTACTGCTGACTATGCCATTCACTCTCTTAGATATTTTGGGTAGAGCGCGGATGTCAGGGCATAAAACTCACGCGCTCCTTTCCCCCGTGGATCAAGCTCAAATACCGCAAGCCCCTCACTGAAAGAGCGGCGAAAAACCGTTCTCTGGCAGAGTCTCTGTTTAATATATTTGATCCCCGAAAGTGATACCAGTGCTGCCGCCGCCTCATCTGATTCTCGGATGGCATGATGCGTATCCGCACGATTGATAAATGCCAGCAGTTCAGGGGAACGGCCCTCTACAGCTTCACTCAGAAAGCGTAAAAAACGCTGTGTTGACCATATATCTGCTTGAGATGGAGGAACCGGGATCAATACCCGGTCAGCCAGTGACAGCGCTTTCTTGAGGGCATCGATATCCGCCGTGCCTACATCAATTAATACCTCATCGAAACCCTTGAGCTGTTTTTTCGCTAGTGCTGATGCATCCTTTATATTCAGATTTGGCTCGAATCCCTCCTCGGCTCTTACCTCAGCCACATCAGTAAGGGTTGCCTGCGGATCGGCATCCACCACCAGCACATCAGCTTCCGCCATTGTCAACCATACGGCCAGATTAAAGGTTACTGTACTTTTACCTGATCCCCCCTTCAGACTACCGATCACTGTTATCATGCATTTGCCTCAAAGCCGATGATGCTGCTTGCCCAAATTATGCTTAGAAGTTTATTCTCTCATACTCCGTCAAGGCATAATCATCCTGATCGGTTTGGGATACCAAACTCTCACCATCTATCTGCAGGGTTCTATACCAAGCACCTTCCTTATCTGCCTGTCCATCATACCAGTTTGTTCGACTCTCGGTATGCACATAGACATCTTGCGGAGAATGAAAGCCACCATGAGGTAAAGTCGCTGGTTGCTGCAAATAACCCGGGGAACCCCTATTTGGTGTATAACCAGCCACAAAAGCTGGGGGATTATCTGTTCTGGGTCTGTAACCGAAACGGCCTACCGGGATACGCGGTACAGAGTGACGGAAAGCATATTCACTCCTGACATATAGATAATTTCCAGAAAAAAGTGGGGCCGGCATGACAACTCGATCAGTAACATATCGCCAACGCCGAGGTGATGACGTATGCGATATTGGAAAGCCAGGCCGAGACCAACCAGCGGATACTTTATGCCAATCTCCCGATGCTCTGTTAATCGATTTGTCTGGAAATCTGGAATGAGTTGCCTCTGATACATTTTTCAGCGATGCCCTGTTTGAATCAATTCCCCGAGCCTTTAAATCGATAGCATTCCTCACTAACGCTTGTCTTGGCTTGGGTTTAATGGGCCTGTAGACATAGTAATCCGGAATGGAGATATTCATTGCGCGAGGTATGTGCCTCGCCACATATTCAGGGCTGACCTCAGCCGTAGGCCTGAAGCGGTATCCACGACCATACTCCGCATTGCGCTGACGATATCCTGGCTTTATTCCCCATGTTTTTCCGGTGAGATATGGAGCACTCCGGTAGCTCACTGCTCGCCCCCAAACCGGCTCGACCGGTGACCTTCTGTAGTTGTTTTGCCATTGAGCGACTTGCCTCTGATTATTCACTGGCCGCCAACGATAGCTGGCCACCCGGTGGTTAGCTGAGGGTAGAGTGAAAGCAGGCCTATATCGATAATTCGGCTGAAATGGCCGGAACTGATAGCCTTGATAGCGACTCGGTACGACCGGGGGATAATTCGTCCGCCATTGCCCGAATTCTGCATATCCCCTGTTTCCGCCAGGTCGAAAACCGGGTCTGACAAATTGCGTCGCCCGCGAATAATCTCTGTGGAATTGATCAGCTGCCGGATAGTAACCTGGGGCATAAAAACCGCTGGCGGTTACCGATGTTAATGGGAGAACATAAATTATCTGTAAAACGAAGAAGAACCTAAATCCATTAAACTTCATCAAAAGTACTCCAACTGTGCCTATTTCCTGAAAGTTATTATTTATCACATATAGCGGCTAAATCGGCGTTGAAACCTAATCCTTGCGGATAAACAGTTTAACGATTAAACGAGTACAGCAAAACCATCATTTTATTCTGTCGTGTTTTATACTTTGACCGGATAGTCAGCAGAAGTGGTACTAAGTCAAAAAACCATTGAAATCATCTGTCGCGAATATCCTGCCTGAATACGGGTGCCGAGTAGTTGGGGGCACTGTATGGATGAGACTGGTATGGATAGGATGGGAGGGATTGACTGTTTTTATTATTGGGAAAGCGGCTATCCGGTCTGAATCTGGGTTTGAATTTTGCCTCCGGCAACCAGACCGAAGGAGTTTCTTCATCTTCACGGAATCTCACTTGACCTCGAGCTGTATGGGAATAACCTTCAACCGCTTGACTGCCAGCAGTTACGTTGCGTGATTGCTCCTCTGGAGAGATGGGGCGAAAACGGAATTCACCCACCTGAGGGGACAAAATACGCACTTCCTCAAGCGGTCGGTATGTCCCGGGTGGCAGGCCTGCAGGTGACTGTCTTATGCCTGGCATAAGTTCCGCTCCTCCCCTGAAGGCCTGCGCATCATGTTGAACCTGGGTGTCCGCTGGTCGCCACTGATAGCTTGAAGAGAGATCCATGTTTGGCTCTACGGGCTGATAGATGTATCCGGCGACATCTCCCTGCCCCCAGGATGGGCTAACAATCCATGCCCCTGCAATCAACAGCCCGACAACTATGAGAGATTTCAACTTCGGCAAATCAGACACCCCATTGCGAGCGAGAAACTATCCATAGCCTGAATGGGATGACTCCGCACGAGATCAGCACCATCAGGTCTTTAGACGAATTCCTCTACGCGCCGCTTTTTTCCTTATTGGCATTGCCCCGACATTCTGAGCCTCAGCCACAGACTTCTTTTTCGAGTGCTCGTCCTTTGATGAACCATTGATCTTCTTCTTTGTGGTAGCCGAAGCCGCCGCGGGCTTTTTCTTTGCTACCTGTTTCTTCAGTGCGGAAGGTCTTTTTCTGGCTTTCGGAGTAGCCGGCAGCCGATCTTTATGCACCTCATCCACGGCATCCGCCGTCTTCTGAATCAGCGGTTTTTCAGCGGTGACCACAGCCTCATCCATTTCCGTGTGAGCCGGTTTCACTGCCTGTTTGACCAATTTCTCATCTGGTTTCTCGGCAGCGGTCTCCACCCCCTCGACTCCGGGTTCTACGACCGCCTCGGCTTTATCTTTGGCTTGTGCTGTTGCGGGCTTGCCAGTTACCGCAGGTTCTTCTAATCCCTTTTCAGTTGTCTCAACAATCTTTTCGTGCCTGATATCAGAATCGGCGCCAGCCTGAGCTGCCTGGGTTGCCTTTGCTACAGGAGTGGCCGGCGCAGGCTGCCCAGTCAGACCACCAGGCGACATCCCGGTCCCTCCGGCAGGACCGGAACCACCAGCCCCCGAAGCCGCGGAGCGCGGAGAGGTCTCTCCTCCCCCCTTGATTAGATTTTTAAAGAACTGCATCAGCAGCAGCAAAAGACCTCTAATCAAATAGAAAAGCATTGAAACCACGGCAAACAGCTTGCTCCACACAACCAACCAGATGGGACTCCTGGCCGCGACTGGAGTTGGAGCGACCTCCGGTTTTGCAGAAACCGTCGTGCTATCGGGCTCCAGTACGGGCATCTTGACCCCGGGCGGGCAGGTGGCTGCCGCTACCTCGATCAGATCCTTGCTGGCCTGGATACAACCCAGCGGAATGACGATCAGGGTCAGCACCGTGGAGACCAACACCCCGGAGGCGAGGGAGATTGCCATGCCCTGGAAGATCGGATCGAACAGGATCACCCCCGATCCACACACCAGGGCGAAGGCGGTTATCATAATCGGCCGGGTTCTGGTTTTACATGACTGAATGACGGCTTCAACCACCGAGCTGCCATGCTGAATCTCATGGATGGCGAAATCCACTAACAGAATGGAGTTACGCACGATGATGCCAGCCAGTGCAATCCAGCCGATCATCGAGGTGGCGGTGAACTCTCCACCCCAGCCCGCCCAGAAGAATAAGGCATGCGCGGGAATGATGCCCAGCAGGGTCAGGGGTATAGGCGCCATGATCAGGGCCGGGATGCGGAAGTTGCCAAACTCCCAGACCACCAATACATAGATCAGCACCAGCGCCACCATGAAGGCCGCACCCATGTCTCTGAAGGTTTCGAAAGTGACGGTCCACTCCCCCGTCCACTCGATTGACGAGGTGGAATCATTTGGCGGCGTCTTCAGCCAGAAGGTATCGAGCGTCACACCGTCGGGCGTCAGGTAGTCCTCCTGTTCGAGCAGATCCTCCACCTGGAACATGCCATAGACGGGCGCCGCAAGCTTGCCGCCCACATCCGCTACCACATACTCCACATCCCGCAGATCCTTACGGTAGATGATGTCATCCTCCTTGATCTGCTCGAAACGTCCCAACTCACGTAGCGGTACCGTAACACCCGTAGTGGACTGGATGGGCAGATCGCCCAAACGGGTGACCTCTGAGCGTTCGGCCAAGGGTACCTGCATGATGATGTTGACCGGCTCATGACCCGCATGCTGTTTTTTCACATCACCCAGAGGGGAACCACCCATGGCCATACTCAGATTGCGGTTGATGGTATCCACCGAGATGCCGCGCCTGACCGCTTTCTCCGTGTCGACGGTAAAGCGCCAGTACATATAGGGGTCGCGCATGTAGTTATCGACATCACGCAGGCTCTCCGCCTTGGCGAACACTTCCGTCAGGTCTCTGGCCACCTGGCGCCGTACCTCCGCGGTGGGGCCATGCACATCCGCCACCACGGACTGCAATACCGGTGGTCCGGGGGGCATCTCGACCACGGCATACTTCGCCCCGGTGCCCTTGACTATCTCCTTCAGCATCTGTCGGGTCTGGACCGCAATCTCATGGCTGGAGCGATCCCGTTTGCTCTTATGCAGCAGTTGGATCTGTACCTCCGCATGCCAGGGGTCTTGGCGCAGATAATAGTGGCGCACCATGCCATTGAAATCGAATGGTTTGGCGGTGCCCGCATAGACCTGAATAGCCGTCACTTCGGGCAGGGTGCGAATTTTTTCCGCCATACGGTGTGCCAGATTGGCGGTCACCGGCAAGGCCGTGCCCTCGGGCATATCGAGCACGACCGAAAATTCCGGTTTGTTGTCGAGGGGCAGCATCTTCACCGCCACCCAATTGAAATAGAAGAACGCGCAGGTAAAGAGAAAGGTTCCCCACATGGCCAGTTTAAACAACCTTGCCTTGCTGGGCGATTCAATCAGCGGGGTCAGGACACGGCGGAACAGCCTCTCCATCTTCTCCGACTCCTTGTGCTCACGCTCCCCCGCCACTTGCAAGTAGTGTATGGAGGGCCGCAGCCAGTGCGATATCGTGAGGTAGGGGGTGAAGACAAAGGCGGCAAAAACGGAGATCAACATGGCCACGGAACCCAGCGCGGGAATCGGCGCCATGTAGGGCCCCATCATGCCGGAGACGAACCCCATGGGTAGCAGGGCAGCGATAACGGTGAAGGTAGCCAGAATGGTCGGGTTACCCACTTCACGCACCGCATCCACCGCGGTAACCACGTCGGTCTTGCCTTCCTCCAACCAGCGCCGATAGATATTTTCCACTACCACGATGGCGTCATCCACGAGGATACCGATCGAAAAGATCAGGGCAAAAAGACTGACCCGGTCGATGGTGAAGCCCATCACCCAGGCACTGAAGATGGTCATCAACAGCACCAAAGGGATGACCAGCACCACCACGATGGCGGGACGGAAGGCGCGAAACGCCGCCAGCACCAGGAGAAAGACGAATCCGGTGGCGACAAACAATTTAAAGATCAGGTCGCTGACCTTGTCGTCCGCGGACTTACCGTAGTCACGGGTGATACTGACCTGCACATTGTCCGGGATCAGTGAGCCTTTCAGGTGGTTAACCCGGTCCACAATCGCTCCGGCCACGGTGACGCCATTGGAACCCTCTTTCTTCGCCACCGCGATGGTGACGGCAGGGACACCATCCGCCTTGATATCCAGTTCGCTCGCCGCGCCGGTGTAGTAGCCCACCAACTGTTTGGCGTCCTCCGGTCCCTGTTTGACCTTCGCGACATCGTGTACATAGACAGGCACGTCTTGGTGCGTGCCCACTACCAGGCGATTGATATCCTCCACGCTCCTGAGGAAGGCGCCCGTGACCACGGTAAAATGGGTACTGCCGGACTCCACGCCACCGGCCTGTTGTTCGCTGTTTGCGGTGCGGATGGTGTTTGCCACCTGATCCAGGCTGATACCGAAGCCGGAGAGTCGTTCGGGGGAGACTTCAATGGTGACCTGTTCTCTGCGTCCACCCACGACAAAGCCGCTGCCGGTGTTATGCACTTCCTTGACCGACTGCAAGACATCATGGGCCAGCATCCTCAGCTGTCCGTCATCCACATCCGGCACACCATCACCATCTAAATCCCTGGACCAGAGGGTGATATTGACCGCTGGCACATCATCTATACCCTTCGCCTTGACCAGTGGCGGCAAGACCCCTGGCGGGATCAGATCCATATTGGAATCGATCTTATCATTCACCTTCACCAGTGAAGGTCCCATCTTTTCGCCCACATTGAACTCGATGGTGACCATGCCACCACCGCGCTGGGAGGCCGAATAGACATGTTTCACACCGGGTATTTCCGACATGATCCGTTCCAGTGGCGAAATCGCCAGACTGGAGACCTGGGTGGCGGCCGCCCCCGGATACTGTACGAAGATATCCACCATCGGGACGGATATCTGAGGATCTTCCTGACGGGGAGTAATCACAAGCCCCATCAACCCCATCAGCATCATGGCCATAAAGAAGAGCGGTGAGAGCGGGGACTGAATGAAGAACCTGGCGGTTCTACCCGCTATACCCAGATGGGCCTCTGTGGTGGGATCCATGGAATTAAGCTGATCGAGTTTCTCGTCGTTCTGGCTCATATGCGCTCGCGAAGCTTTGAATGTCTGATGCTTGATATCGTTAGACGTTGGCGTACGGATTATGGGAGGCCGAGGGCCTCCCATGTAAGCTAACTAAATTGCATACCCACCACGCATATCGTGATGGGTATATAGGTAATCGCTGCTACCTTTAGCGTGCAGGCGAAGCCCACCCGGCGCTGACGCCGATCCCCGGATTGCGTACCACCCGTTCACCCGCCTGCAGGCCTGACAGCACTGTGGTATACCCACCAGGTAGTTGCTCACCCACGCGAATCAGGCGTAATAGCGGCTTGCCGTCTTCACCCAGCACATACACACCTGGCAGACTGCCATTATATCGAATAGCACTGCTGGGAATGATGGGATTGGAGCGGGCAGGTGCATTAAAATCAGGTACCAGCACCTTGGCATACATACCAGGAGCCGAGACGCCCTGCGGAAGGTCGAACTTGATGGTTACCGTATGCCGCTGGGCGTCGGCCATCGGAAAGATCTGGGCGACTCGCACCGGCACCTCCTGATCGCCCACATCCAGTTCTGCCCGCAACATCATGCCTTCATTCAAACCGGGCCGCAGACGGCCCGGCACATCCACCACGATCTGCAGATATTCCACATCCGCATACTTCAGCAGGGGCTGACCCGGCTGCACGGTATCGCCTACTTCGATGAATTTCTTCATGATGACGCCATTAAATGGCGCCACACTTTGTGCATCACGCAGCTTGGCATCGATGGCTCGGATCTCAGCCTGTAGCTGGTACAAGGTATTTTGCGCCTGGTGGATACTACTACGGGAAGCGTAGATATCGGCACTGCGCTCGGCACCCTCATCCCGTTCGCCCATGAAGTCTTCCATGGGGCCGGTGAACATCTGGTCAAACAGATTGGGAACACCCATGCCACCTGGCGAAGCCTTAGATTTCGGTGACCAGAGCTCACGACTGAACTGCACACCGGCATTACGCAAGCGGGCATCGGCGTTGGCCAACCGGGCCATGGCGGCCTGCCTTTTGGCCTTCAGTTCACTGTCATCCAGCTCGACCAGCATGTCATCTGCCTTAAAGGTATCACCCTCAATACCGGCAAGAAATCTGACCCGCCCGGGCAGTTGGGCGGAAAGGGTCACCTCCTTATAGGGAACGACCGTTCCACCCAAGGAGACATGTGGCACACCCTGAGACTGCTGAACCACGAAATAGTCTCCCGTGCCACCGGCAGGAACTACCGCCACAACGCCGGTTGATTGGATTGCTCCCCCTACCAAGCCTGCCGCCAGAATCAGCGATTTTAATCTGTCACCCATATTTTCCATAAGACCTACATTGGTTACATTCAGGGAGAATGG
>CBDVCD010000070.1:0-13186 GCA_965372385.1 uncultured Gammaproteobacteria bacterium
TTTGAGATTGAAAATCGCTCGAAGATTGCCTGAAGAGGGGCGTGAGACTGGATAATTTATTTTTTCCGCGGCCCTAACCCGACAAAACCAAAGAATGAGCGGAATAGTGACCAATTAAGTTAGAATACCCGTCCCAATCATCAACCCGATGGAACCATGACAGTCAAACATATCCCAGCAGCCCTTTTCCTCCTTCTTGTTTCACTCGGCACCCCCCTGTTGGCGGCAGTCCCCATGCCGGCGCCTCCCACCCTGGCGGCCTCCGGCTATCTGCTGATGGATTTCGACTCCGGCAGGACCTTGGTGGAAAAGGATTCGGATCAACGGCTGGAACCCGCCAGCCTGACCAAGATCATGACCGCCTATGCGGTTTTCAGAGAGCTGAAGGAGGGGCATATCCGCCTCGATGAAGAGGTCCTGATCAGTGAAAAGGCCTGGCGCACCCCTGGCTCGCGCATGTTTATCGAGGTAGGCAAGCGGATCAAGGTCGAGGACCTGCTCAAGGGCATGATCATCCAGTCGGGCAACGATGCCTGTGTCGCCCTGGCCGAGCATATCGCCGGCACCGAGGGTACCTTTGCCGAGGTGATGAACAATCATGCCAAGCGGCTGGGCATGGCGAATACCCACTTCGAGAACAGTACCGGCCTGCCCCACGACAACCACTACACCACACCCGCCGATATCGTCAAGGTGGCGGCCGCCACCATCCGGGAGTTTCCTGAGTACTACACCTGGTACAGTGACAAGGACTTCTTCTTCAACAAGATCAAGCAACACAACCGCAACAAGCTGCTGTGGCGAGACGAGAGCGTGGACGGCATCAAGACCGGCCATACCGAGGCCGCCGGCTACTGCCTGGTTGCCTCCGCCAAGCGTGAGCAGATGCGCCTGATCTCCGTGGTGATGGGGACCAAGAGCGAAGAGGCGAGGGCCAAGGCGAGCCAGTCGCTACTCAACTACGGCTTTCGTTTCTATGAGACCCACCGGCTCTATGCTGGAGGAGACGCGCTCAACAGGGCCCGAGTCTGGAAGGGAGACAAAGAGCAGATCGCCCTGGGCCTGCGGGAAGACCTGAGCGTCACCATTCCCCGCAACCAGTACAAGCATCTCAACGCCGAGATGCAGATCGACCCAAAGATCATGGCGCCGGTCGCCCAGGGTTCGGTACTGGGCCAGGTCAGCATCAGCCTGAACGGGGAAGAGATCGCTAAGGCACCTCTGGTATCACTGGAAGCCATCACCGATGGTGGCATCTGGCAACAGGTCAAGGACAGCGCCCTGCTCTGGCTGGAATAGGCACATGAACCTAGAAACCGAGAGCCTCCTGGAATTCCCCTGTGAATTCGCCATCAAGGCGATGGGCAAGGCGGAGCCCGGCTTCGATACCCTGGTGTTGGAACTGGTGCGGCGGCACGCGCCGGATCTTCATGCAGGGGCCGTGCGAAGCCGCCCCAGCAAAGGTGGCAAATGGGTCTCGATAACCATCACCCTGCAGGCCCAGAGCAAGGCCCAACTCGATGCCATCTACCGGGACCTGAGCGCCCATGAAAAAATTGTCATGGCGCTTTGATTTCCTGCCCAGGTTGATTTGTGAGCGGTCATCTCGTTGTCAAACAGCTCGGCCTACAGCCTTATGAGGTCATCTGGCGGGCGATGCGTGACTATACCGAGCAGCGGGACGAGTCGAGCCATGATCAGCTGTGGTTGTTGCAGCACCCAGCCATCTTCACCCTGGGACAGGCAGGCAAACCCGAACACCTGCTCAACCCGGGCGATATCCCTGTCATCAAGACAGACCGTGGCGGCCAGGTGACCTATCACGGACCCGGCCAACTGATCGCCTACCTGTTGCTCGATCTGCGCCGTGCGAAGCTGGGGATCAGGGCATTGGTCACCCAGCTGGAGCAGGCGGTCATCGCACTGCTGGCGGACTACGCTATCCCCGCGGTCTCCAGGCCCGATGCACCGGGCGTCTATGTGGACGATCGCAAGATAGCCGCCCTGGGCCTGCGGGTCAGGCAGGGATGCAGCTTGCATGGCCTGAGCCTGAATGTCGATATGGAGCTGGAGCCCTTCAGCCGCATCAACCCCTGCGGTTATCCTGACCTTGCGCTCACCCAGCTTAGCGATTTGGGCATTCACACCGATTTACCCACCATTGGGCGGGAATTGGCGCGCCACCTGGCCGCCGGTTTGGGATACACTTGCGACTTTACATCTCATTCGATCCCGTAGGCTGGGCACCGCCCGCCAATGGGCTGAATCGGGCAGCAGTCGGTGGGCGGTGCCCAGCCTACAAACTGATCTGGTTTTTCTACCACGAAGAGCACGAAGGTCACGAAGCAACAAAATCATGAACTTCGTGTCCTTCGTGAACTTCGTGGTGAACATCAAAAACGACGCTATTCTCGGCGGCCAAATTTCATGACTGACATAAAAAACTATCAGCCACCCTCCCGCTCCACGCCGCAGAGCCATCAGCGCGGCGAGAGCAAACTCTCCCGTATCCCGGTGAAGGTAGAGAGACAGCAGGATCAGCTGCGCAAGCCCAAATGGATTCGCGCCAAGGCCCCGCTGGGCAGAGAGGTCAACCGGATTCGTCGCATCCTGCGCGAGAAGGGGCTCAGCTCGGTCTGCGAGGAGGCCGCCTGTCCCAATCTGGGGGAGTGTTTTCACCATGGTACCGCCACCTTCATGATCATGGGGGACATCTGCACCCGCCGCTGCCCCTTCTGCGACGTGGCCCACGGCAAACCTCAGCCCCTCGATCCCAACGAGCCGGAGCAGCTCGCCGCTGCCATCGAGGCCATGCAACTGAAGTATGTGGTGATCACCTCCGTGGATCGGGATGACCTGCGCGATGGGGGCGCGGAACATTACGCGAACTGCATCCAGGCCATTCGCGAGCGGATGCCAAAAACCCGAGGGGAGATCCTGGTACCCGACTTTCGCGGCCGCGAGCAGGTCGCTCTGGAGATACTCGCCGCCACACCTCCGGATGTCTTCAACCACAACCTGGAGACCGTACCCCGGCTCTACCGGCAGGTCCGTCCAGGGGCCGACTATCGGGGTTCCCTGGAGCTGCTGCGGGCCTTCAAGCAGATGCAACCTGAGCTGCCCACCAAATCCGGCATCATGCTGGGGCTGGGCGAGGAAAGAGATGAGGTGGAACGGGTGATGTGGGATCTGCGCGAGCAGGGCTGCGAGATGCTGACCCTGGGCCAATACCTGCAGCCCAGCCGGGATCACCTGCCGGTGGCGCGTTATGTCACTCCTGACGAGTTCGACGCACTACATGAGCTGGGGGAGAGCATGGGCTTCAGCAACGTGGCCAGCGGCCCCATGGTGCGCTCCTCCTACCACGCCGACCTGCAGGCCAACACCTTGATGGGGTGATGGCTGCCAGCCGTGGTTGTTGATCTGGCTGTTCAATCCGCATCGTGCAGATGGCTGTCGTAGCGCTCCATGAGGTAACAGAGACAGTCCTGGCGGATGACGTCTTCATCGATGGTCAGCATGGAGGGCATCACCGGTCGTTGCAGGCAAAGCTGGCCCTCTTCGATAGAGAAATAGCGCTCCGTCACATCCATCCCGGCCTCATCCCTGACATCCAGTGCAACGGACGCCATGCCGTTCACCCTGCCGAACAGCGTGCCTCCAGGCAGCTCGCGAAAGTTCATATGATCCAGATCGGGCAGGAATAGGATATCCGAGTCTCCGGGTGTAAAACTGAAACTGACGCTCTCCGGCACCTTGACCTGGGCCACAGTATGGAAGAGATCGATATCCTGGTCGGCCAGGGGTTGGGTCGGATGTTCCTTCAGATGCAGACAGGCATCCAGGTACTCCATTGCATGTTCGACACCATGGACCTGCCCCACCTTGCCACACTCCAGGGTAACGGCGGGGCAGAGTTCCGCCAACGCCATCGACTGGACACCTTTGGGACGTAGAAAATAGACCACCGTTCTGCCAAAGATGTTGGCGAGATGGAGAAAGCGGGGATCGAGCCGGTTGACACAAGCGTAGTGGGGATTGATCCCGGTGTTGTTGTGCACATCCACACTGGCGAAGGGGCGGCGCTGGCGCATGCGCTCCACCACCTGCCGCATCATCGACTCTTCCGGCGAGCCGGTAGGTTCACAGCCGGGCCAGACCCGATTGTAGTCCGGCTGGTCACTGAGACGGCGAACCCGCTTGGCCGCCGCGGCCAGGTTACCGATGAAGAGGCTCATCGCCCGAGGCAGCTCAGCGCCCCCGGCATAACGGCGGAGAAGTTTTCTCACCGCATCCCAACCCACGGTCTCGTTGCCGTGCATCAACACGGAGACAAACAGCGGCTTGGTCTGCCTGCCGGGCAGGTGAATGAGTGTCGGCCCCCGCTGATGAGCCGCCAGCTGATGGGCCTCAAGCGCTAACAGCCCATCCGGGAGAGTTTCCAATTCCTGCAACATCCCGACATTCTACCTCTGAATGAAATGCGATGCTCTTTTGCCTACCCCGTTAAAATCCAGCATGGGGATGCTGCGGAATATACCAAACAGCCTAAACACTCCACTCATGGACCGGTCTGCCACTCTGCTGCTGTTCCAGATAGGCCTGGATCAGACCCTGGCAATCATTTCCATACCGGTGTGCCCAGGCACGCTGCCATCCGGCCCCGGTCTGCCTCTTATCCAGACGGCCCTGAATGATATCCAGCCACTGCTCGACCTCCACCCTGTCTACCCCCAATTGCTCCAGACCCAGTCTCGCCTTGGGCAGCAGCACCTCACTGAGCAGTTCCACTGCCTTGACCGGACGCCAGTCCATCCAGAAGAGTTCCGCCGCCAAACCAGCTCGAGCGGCTGAATAGAAGTTGCCGCGCGCCCGCTGAAAACTCAGACTGCTTTCGAGCTCTCTATACTCGGCCTGCAGCCCCGTCACCAGTCCAAAATAGAACGCGGCATTAGCGATACTGTCCATCACGCTGGGTCCGGCGGGCACCACCCGGTGCTCGATGCGCAGGTGTGGGCTACCCTGATCGTCAAATCCAATCAACGGCCGATTCCAGCGCCAGATAGTGCCATTGTGCAGACGAAGATGCGCCAGGCGCTCAATGGGCTCGTCCATGAGCCGCGGCAGCAGGATCGGATAGCGCGCGAGATTTGCGGTGAAATTCTCCATGATCGATTCACGCACATAGCGGATGCCAAAGCTCACCCGCTTTGTCAGGTCGGATGCCCCAACGGAGATTGCCTGCTCGAACAGGGGAATGCGGGTCTCATCCCATAGTTCATGCCCGAACAGGAAGGGCGAATTGGCGGAGATCGCGACCATCGGCCCGGAAACCATTTTCGACAGGTTATAGAGTCGCACGGCCTGCTCGGCATTCACCTGGAGATGGATCTGAAAAGAGGTGGTGGCCGACTCCAGCATGACATCCTCATGTTGCAGGTGTAATGGCGCCCTGCCATCGATATCGAGTTCCACCGGCCTGCCTTGGCGGAGCTTGAAGACCTGATCATTCAGCGCCTGGTAACGGTTGAGCGGCGACATATTGGCCAGGGTCAGGTGCTCTGGATTGAGTGTGGGAAGTATGCCAACCATGCCCAGTTGAGCCTGTAGGGTGGAGGCGGTCGCATTACATTGCGCCCAGAGTCGGTTCAACTCCCGAGCCATCTGACTGAAGACCCGCCCTTGCAAAGGACGGGCGGTGCTGTTGATCTCAAGATTGAAGGTCGCCAGCTCGGGAACGACCAGAGGGTTATCGAATCTCTCGAGGAATTGTTGGTTGATCGGCGCCGGGTTGCCGCTGCTGTCCAGCAAACAGCACTCCAGTTCGAAGCCACCGACGTTATGACCATCGGAAAAGAGACCGTCCCGGAACCACTGCTCAAGCAAGCGAGTCTCCGCCTGGAGGCGGGCCTTGAATTCGGCAAAGTCTTGCGCGCCGAATTGACTCGAAGTGATCTCCTGACCCATTTGCCTAGTTTCCCGCTAACACACGCTCCAGTTCCACCAAGCGCTCCAGGGCGCCGACATCGATCCAGACTCCATGGTGAACTTCACCGCTCACCCGATGTTTTTGCATGGCCTTTCTCAGCAGCGGCGCCAGTGGAAAAGCCCCGGCATGACTGCCGCTGAACAGCTCGGGGTGGTAGACCCCGATACCACTGAAGGTAAGGCGATCGGTGGCACCCTCCAGCAACTGCCCGTTGCTCAATACGAAATCACCCTGAGGATGATGTGCGGGATTGTTAACCATAACGAGATGCGCCAACTGCCCCTCGGCCAGATGCATGCTGCTGAATTTGAAATCGCACCAGATATCCCCGTTCACCACCAGAAAGGGTTCCTCTCCCAGTAAGGGTAGTGCATTAAAGATGCCTCCACCGGTCTCCAACGCCGCTTTTTCCGGAGAATAATGAATGGAGACACCCCAGCGATGGCCATCCTGAAGATAGGCCTCGATCTTTGCACCCAGATGGGCATGATTGATGACCAGCTCATTGATACCCGCGGCCGCGAGCCGTTGGATGTGATATTCGATCAGTGGCTTGCCCGCAACAGGGAGAAGCGGTTTGGGCGTGTGGTCGGTGAGTGGCCGCATGCGTTCGCCGCGACCAGCGGCCAGGATCATGGCTTTCATCTTATTGCATGTAGGATGCGGTGAGGCACGAACCGCATCGAGCAAGACTGATGCGATTCTTGCGGCCTCACCGCATCCTACTATCGCTTCATCGACTCGAAGAACTCTTCGTTGGTCTTGGTGATCTTGAGTTTGTCGTAGAGAAACTCCATCGCCGCCAGCTCATCCATGGGGTGGAGGATCTTGCGCAGAATCCACATCTTCTGCAGTTCATCCGGCTTCATCAGCAGTTCTTCACGGCGGGTGCCGGAACGGTTGATATTGATGGCCGGGAAGATGCGCTTTTCCGCGATTCGGCGGTCCAGGTGGACCTCCATGTTACCGGTACCCTTGAACTCCTCGTAGATCACATCATCCATACGTGAACCGGTCTCCACCAGCGCAGTGGCGAGGATGGTCAGGGAGCCACCCTCTTCCACGTTACGCGCCGCACCGAAGAAACGTTTCGGGCGATGCAGGGCGTTGGCATCCACGCCACCGGTCAGCACCTTGCCGGAAGAGGGGATCACCGTGTTATAGGCACGCGCCAGTCGAGTGATGGAATCGAGCAGAATGACCACGTCTTTTTTATGTTCGACCAGACGTTTGGCCTTTTCGATAACCATTTCGGCTACCTGAACATGACGGGTGGCGGGCTCATCAAAGGTGCTCGAAATCACTTCGCCACGCACCGAACGGGCCATCTCGGTCACCTCCTCCGGACGCTCATCGATTAGCAGGACCATCAGATAACACTCGGGGTGGTTGTGGGCGATGGACTGCGCGATATTCTGCAACATAATGGTCTTACCCGCCTTGGGCGGGGAGACAATCAGACCGCGCTGCCCCTTACCAATCGGTGCACAGAGTTCGATGGTGCGGGCAGTAATGTCTTCGGTACTGCCATTCCCCATCTCCAGATGGAAACGCTTGTTGGCGAACAGGGGAGTGAAATTCTCGAAGAGGATCTTGCTCTTGGCATTTTCCGGTTGGTCGTAGTTTATCTCGGCAACCTTCAGCAGCGCGAAGTAACGCTCGCCGTCCTTGGGAGGACGGATCTTGCCCGAAATGGTGTCGCCGGTGCGCAGGCTGAAACGACGAATCTGACTGGGTGAAACATAGATGTCATCCGGTCCTGCCAGGTAGGAGCTATCCGCGGAACGCAGAAAACCGAAACCATCCTGAAGAATCTCCAGTACACCGTCTCCGTAGATACTCTCACCCTTCTTGGCATGCGCCTTGAGAATGGCGAAGATCAGATCCTGCTTGCGGGTACGCGACATACCCTCGATCTTCATTTCATTTGCAAGTTCCGCCAGTTCCGGCACCGGCATTTTCTTCAGTTCAGTGAGGTTCATAATGGTACGGAGTATTAGTTAAGAATTCTTGATGGGATGGACAAGGCACGTCCTTCTTGGACGTGCCAGGGGTGAAAATATGATTCAGGCTAGAAGAGGTGGAGTTTTTATTGAAACGCCCATGCAGATGGTGTAGCAGGCGTTCTTTTCAGATCCAGGACTGTTTCCGGTCGATTACATATTACTGTCGATAAAGGCAACTAACTGAGACTTCGAAACGGCACCCACCTTGGTTGCCTCCACTTCCCCGTCTTTAAATAGCATCAAAGTCGGAATACCACGGATACCATACCTTGGTGGTGTATTGGGGTTGTCATCAATATTAAGTTTGGCAACCTTGAGCTTACCTCCATATTCGGCGGCAATCTCATCGAGCACCGGTGCTATCATTTTACAGGGGCCACACCACTCGGCCCAATAATCTATCAACACGGGCTGATTCGACTGAAGCACATCCGACTCGAAAGAGTCGTCTGTCACATGCACAATCTGTTCACTCATTCTCTGAGTTTCTCCAACTCTATATGGGATCGAAAGCGGCGGATGCAGGCTGCACCCATGCTTTAATTCAAGTAGTTTAGAATATGATACTGACTAGGCAATACCAGCTATTGACGAGGCTGCCCCATTAATTTTCACCCAATTGAATCGAAAAACGGAAGATTTTTCAAGTATTATATCCAAATTAATCCAAATCTTCTGTCTTTCCCTTGAAAATGCACTCTATTCTGCATCATTTGCGGTCGTAAGCGTCTCCAGCAGCCTATCCACCTGACACAATCTGGCAATGGCCAGAATCGGTTCAGGTATTCCATCAAGCATAATCTCAGCACCCATCCGCTCTGCCTGACTTACCCACTCGAGTAACAAGGCAAGGCCCGCGCTGTCTGCCCGCTCGACCTTACCCAGATGCAGATTTATCCTCTGGCTTTTGTTAAACAGGTTTTTCGATTCCGCCAGTAACTTGCGCGCAGTGGCAAAGGTCATGTCACCCGTTACGCTAAAATCCTTCTCTCCATCTTGAGCCAGCTTAGCCTTCACCTCATCACCACCCAGCTATTCCATTGCATTCTCTTCCGCTTTACTGAAAAGAAACTGGCCAACAATCTCCTCCAGCACCAGCGCGGATTGTGTCATGGTAATTTCACTGCCCTGCATTAACATAGCTTCACTGCCGCCCGGGTCGAATCCGATGTATTGCTCGCCCAGCAATCCGGAGGTATATATTTTGGCAATGGTGTCTTCTGGAATCTGGTTATATTGCGGTTCGATACGCAGGCTCACAACCGCTTCGAAACTGCTTTGATCATAGCGAATACTCTCGACCCTGCCAACCCGAACCCCAGCCATTGACACCGCGGATCGCACCTTGAGGCCACCGACGTTGTCAAACCGGGCCGTCACTTCATAACCTTCACTGGAGGTCATGGCGCTGAGATTGCTGACCTGCATGGCAAGAAAGAAGAGTGCCAGCAAACCGATTGACATAAAGGCGCCAACAGTAATTTCAAGATGTCTTATCTTCATAATCTCAGTCTCCAAACATCATGGCGGTCAAAACAAAATCCAGCACCAGCACCGCAAGGGCGGAGTGCACGACGGTACGGGTAGTGGCCTTACTCACCCCTTCCGAGGTGGCCACTGCATCATACCCTTGAAAAAGCGCGATCCAGGTGCAGACAATCCCGAATACAACACTCTTGATAACCCCGTTGAGCACATCCTCCCGCCAATCAACCTTCGCCTGCATCTGGCTCCAGAAGGCTCCATCATCCACTCCCAGCAATCCCACGCTAACGAAGTAGCCGCCAATCACGCCTACTGCACTGAACATGGCCGCAAGCAGTGGCATCGAGAGAAAACCGGCATAAAAACGGGGGGTCAGAATGCGCCGCACGGGATCAACCGCCATCATCTCCAGTCCGGAAAGCTGTTCGGTGGCCTTCATCAGACCGATCTCCGCGGTCAACGCGGAGCCGGCCCGACCGGCGAACAGCAGGGCAGTAACCACCGGCCCCAATTCCCTGACCAGGGAAGTCGCCACCATCACACCGAGGCTGTCTTCCGCACCAAACTGAGAGAGTACGTAATAGCCCTGTAACCCCAGCACCATACCGACAAAGAGACCCGAGACCACCACAATGGTAAAGCTCCTCACACCCACGGCATGGGTCTGAGTCGCCAGTAGACCGAGCCTCGGTAACAGGCTCGTGATACCCAGGATAATCTGCAGGAACAACAGGTGCCCCCGTCCCAACCGCTCCAAGGTCAGTAACCCTTTACGCCCAAATCCGGCAATGGCGTCCAGCATCAGCGAGACACCTCTTTGCCCAGCAGATCCTCAGCCAGGGGTGGTGCATCGTAGTGGAAGCTCATCGGTCCCTCCGGCAAGCCCAGCATGAATTGACGAACGGATGACGATTTGGATGCGGCCAACTCCTGGGGTGAGCCTTTACCAATCACCTTGCCATTGGATACCAGGTAGATCAGATCAGCGATTGCTGCCGTCTCCTCCACATCGTGAGAGACCAGAACACTGGTCAATTCTACTGCGTCATTTAGCCTGCGGATCAATTGGGCCAGCACCCCCATGGAGATCGGATCCTGCCCGGTGAAGGGTTCGTCATACATCACCATCATCGGATCCAGGGAAATTGCCCGCGCCAAGGCCACGCGTCGGGCCATACCGCCGGAAAGCTCGGCGGGCATCAATTCCCTGGCCCCACGCAAGCCTACCGCTTCCAGCTTCATCAATACCAGACGGCTGACCATCCGCTCAGGCAGATCGGTATGTTCCCTGAGCGGATAAGCCACATTGTCGAACACCGAGAGATCCGTCAGCAGGGCTCCACTCTGAAACAGCATGCCCATCCTCATGCGCAGCTTGAACAGCGCCTTACGGGACAACTTGTGAACATCCAGACCATCCACCTCAATGCTACCGCTATCAGGATGCAACTGACCGCCGATGAGCTTCAGCAGGGTTGTCTTACCGGTGCCACTGGGCCCCATGATCGCCGTTACCTTGCCACGGGGGATGTCGATGTCCACCCCATCGAAGATCGGCCGGTTGGCATGGGAAAAGTGGAGATTGCGAATTTTTACAAGTGGTTCCTTGGCGCTGCTTGTCGACCCGGGCATTAACAGAGAGACCAGATTAGGGAGATGAGGCGTCCATTGTGTCGAGAGCCGATGAGGGCGTCAAGCATAGCCCATCAGTTGCACCAACTGGCGCAGATTTCTTAGCAAACCGATCGATGGGGGAGCTCCGGCAATAAAAAAAGGCACATCAATCGCCGGGGGTAGCTTTGTCACCAGGGTTTCCAGCCATTCCCGTTGTTCACGCAGCCCACCCAACGCATTGCTTTTCATGATAATGGCAGGTTTGACCACCTTCTCGAGCTCATGGGTCGAATCCGTCCCAACGAAAACCGGTAATCCGCCCAAGTCTGACTGCTCAATACCAGGAGGGACTACAAAACCACCCAATGCTGCACCCAGGGCCCTACCTGTCAGCAGACAGACCTGCGTTGCGACGGTGGAATCCAGCTCCAGGTAAAACCGAAAGCTATCGCTTACCTCATCCACCCAGGTCTTGAATTGCTCCGCATCAGCCTGCTCCCACTCGGCCCGGGGTATCAGCACACCCGAAAACTCATTTGCGAAATAGGTGAGTCGCCACTCATCCGGCAGATCGTCTGGATAAAAATCACCCATCCAGGCCGGGTAATCCCAGCCAACAGGCATGATATGCAAGGTTGGCGATTGATCAGGCATAATCACAACATCAAAACCGGAGGATACATCAAATGGGGGAGATACTACCCTTCAAACGCCGAAAACTCAGTGAGAAACACCAGGGCAAAGGCCTTTGCCGGGAGGGTTTTCACAAATGGGAGGTCGTCAGAGAACGGGGCTTCGATGTGAAACAGGGCAAGTTAGTAACAGAGTATCGATGTAAACATTGCGGTAAATCCCGAACATCATCAACCTAACAAAAGCATCCAGAATATAAATTGCCCCTTCTTCAAACCAACAAGAAGGGGCACTGAAAAAACACAGGAATCAAATACTTCTAATCCTATAGGTCGATTAGGTCGATATAGAAAGTACCGGATGTCAAACCACTGGGAACTGTGGCAGTTACAGACAGAGTACCACTGGATGGGGTCTTATCTCCCCTCCATCTAACCAAGATAGAGTAACGACCTCGTTCGTTTGTATCGGGCACGATTACAGAAGATTCAGACTCGAGTGTGCCATTTGTTGCTTCAATCGAGATCACCGTTCCAGAAGGAGGCACTTGATCAGTATCATTGGGATCGGTGGCAAATGGATGTACACCATAAACATAAACCCAGGTTTCATCGGTAGTCTCGCCAGCACCATTTAATGTGGAATCATTAGCGGCGAACGAAAGAGAGCTGGCAGCCATCACCAAAACGTTCTGATCCCGAACATTGATGTTTTTCTCCGCACTACAGACTTCTGGCGTAGGCGTAACACCGAAACAGGCATCTCCTGCAGAGGCATTCGCCACGGCAGTCGCCACGGCAGTCGCATCACAACAAAGCGCCCCATTGAATTCGCCATCACCTGTGTCATAGACACCATCGGAATCAAAATCCAGATATTCATCGACACCTGCAGTATAGGCACCGTTTTCATCATCGTCCCTAAATGCCTCCGGCATATCATCGAAAGTGTCCAGATTATCCAGGAGACCATTACTGGGTTGGCTGTCGATAAAAGATTCTTCACCGATCATTGTTGCCAGGATGGTTGCTCGACCATTCAGCGGTCGTGGATTTGAACTGGTCCAAGTAACGGAACACCTGCCATTGTCAGTTTGACATTGAGGCTCTATTTGCCCACCTTCGGTAGTAAAATATACCGCCGTTCCATCAGGCACTGGATTGTTGAAATGGTCTGCTGCATACACACTACATTCCACTTCAACACCGTCTATTACCCAAGCCTCAGGATTTTTAGTGGTGACACTCAGCGATATACTATTTTGATCAGCCACTCCGGTAGAGATTACCAGTCCGTCAGACTGCGTCTTTATAGAGGGATTCGATGCAAGCGCTGCCGTAACGCGAACCACGGTTGCCACGGTTCCGGAAGTCACATATACCTGTACCAATCCATCAATGCCGCTCGTCGCGGAGGTATCTGAAAGGGTAATACCACCTACGTCGGTATTTAGCTCGAA
>CBDVCD010000071.1:0-12910 GCA_965372385.1 uncultured Gammaproteobacteria bacterium
GCATCTTCACACAAAGCGACTATCGTCGCTAATCGCAGCCACGGGCAGCTCCTACAGAGGCTGAATAGTTACATAATGGCCTATTTGTGCCCCTTTGCTGCCGCCACGCGAAGACGCAACGCATTTAACTTGATGAAGCCCTCAGCATCTTTCTGATTGTAGGCACCGGCATCGTCCTCGAA
Source organism: uncultured Gammaproteobacteria bacterium (assembly GCA_965372385.1). Classification (GTDB taxonomy): domain Bacteria; phylum Pseudomonadota; class Gammaproteobacteria; order Chromatiales; family Chromatiaceae; genus JASJBU01. The sequence goes on from CBDVCD010000071.1 coordinate 183, forward strand.
AGTGGCGATAGATTCATCGAACAGGCTGTTGCTGGCTGACTTGCGACCCGCCACATAGACATTCCCTTTATAGAGTTTGAGCCGCACCACACCATTCACGACCTCCTGAGTCTGGTCTATGGCAGACTGCAGCATCTCCCGCTCAGGTGCGAACCAATAACCGTTATAGATCAGCTTGGCATAACGCGGCATCAGCTCATCCTTCATGTGCCCCGCTTCGCGATCCAGCGTCAGGGATTCCATCGCCCGATGCGCCTTAAGGAGAATAGTACCGCCGGGGGTTTCATAGCAACCACGGGATTTCATCCCAACGTAGCGATTCTCTACGATGTCGGCGCGACCTACACCGTTCTCCCCACCCAATTTATTCAGGGTTGCAAGCACCGTTGCCGGCGTCATCGGTTCACCATCGATGGCCACCGCATCACCCTTCTCGAAGGTGATTTCGATATAAGTGGGCTCATCTGGCGCCTCTTCCGGGGAGACGGACCAGCGCCACATTTGATTGTCCGGCTCGGTCCAGGGATCCTCCAGGTCATAACCTTCATAGGAGATATGCAGCAGATTGGCATCCATGGAATAGGGCGATTTCTTGCCCTCCCGTTTCATCTCGATGGAGATGCCGTGATTTTCCGCATAGGCCAACAGTTTTTCCCGCGAGGTGAGATCCCACTCACGCCAGGGGGCTATGATCTTGATATCTGGGCGCAGGGCATAAGCACTCAGCTCGAAACGTACCTGATCGTTACCCTTGCCGGTAGCTCCGTGAGAGATGGCATCCGCACCGGTTTCATTGGCGATCTCAATCAGGCGTTTGGCGATCAGCGGACGGGCGATAGAGGTACCCAGGAGGTACTCCCCTTCATAGATCGCATTCGCACGAAACATGGGAAAGACATAATCTCGCGCGAACTCCTCGGTCAGGTCCTCGATGTAGATCTCCTTGACGCCGGCAGCTTCCGCCTTGGCACGTACCGGCTCCACCTCTTCACCCTGACCTATGTCAGCGGTAAAGGTGACTACCTCACACTGATACTCGTCCTGCAGCCATTTGACGATAATGGAGGTATCCAGACCGCCAGAGTATGCCAATACCACTTTTTTTATGTCATCTTTGGACATCATAAATCTTCTCCTGAAACGCAACCGCCAACCCGAAGGGTGAGCAAGGACCGTTTGTCCAGTGGACAAACGCAGCCTTGCGAACGACCGGCCAGGGATGGCCGGGCCGGAACCCTCCACCAGGGATGGTTCAACATATAATTATTCCGTGATTACCCTATCCTTGGGCGAGTCGGAATCCATTACCCAGAGGACGAACAGAGCAACAAACGACTGCTTGCAATGGATAGCCAGACCCTCCCCCACCATTAAGAACGGTTCAAGATTCAGTTCTTTTCCATATCAACAATCTTCTTGATCCAGGGCATCATCCCCCGCAACCGTTCGCCCACCTGCTCGATGGGATGCGCCGCATTCAGACGCCGATTGGCGGTCATGGAAGGATAGTTGAGCTGGCCCTCCATGATGAACTGCTTGGCATATTCACCGGTCTGGATATGGTGCAGGGCCTGTTTCATCGCCGCCCGGCTCTGCTCGTTGATCACCTTGGGCCCGGTCACATACTCACCATACTCCGCATTGTTGGAGATGGAGTAGTTCATGTTGGCAATGCCACCCTCGTACATCAGGTCGACGATCAGCTTCAGCTCGTGCAGGCACTCGAAGTAGGCCATCTCCGGCGCATAGCCCGCCTCGGTCAGAGTCTCGAAACCGGCCTTGACCAGTTCAACCACACCACCGCAGAGCACCGCCTGCTCACCGAACAGGTCGGTCTCGGTCTCATCCTTGAAGCTGGTCTCGATGATGCCGGTACGACCACCACCAATGGCGGAAGCATAGGAGAGGGCGGTCTCTTTAGCCGTGCCAGTGGCATCCTGATAGACCGCTACCAGGTCAGGGATACCCCCCCCTTTCTCGAATTCGCTACGCACGGTATGGCCAGGTGCCTTGGGTGCAATCATGATCACATCCAGATCCTCGCGTGGAACGATCTGGTTGTAATGAATGGCAAATCCGTGGGCAAAGGCCAGGGCGGCGCCATTTTTGATATGCGGCTCAATCTGAGCACGGTAGAGGCTAGACTGAAATTCGTCAGGCGCCAGAATCATCACCACATCCGCTGCCTGCACCGACTCCTCAATAGGTTTAACCGTAAGACCTGCATTTTGCGCCTTGATCGCGGAAGGGGAGCCCTCACGCAAGCCGACAATGACATTGACGCCAGAATCCTGCAGGTTATTCGCATGGGCATGGCCCTGAGAACCGTAGCCGATGATGGCGACCGTCTTGCCCCTGATAATAGAGAGATCGCAGTCTTTGTCGTAATAAACGTTAATAGCCATTTGATTCCTTCGGAATATTTTTGAATTGTTAATTCCTACAATTGGATCATCAGAGCCCAAGCCCCTTGGGTCCACGGGCGATACCGGACGGGCCAGTGCGCACCACCTCAACGATCAGTTCGTCATTCACCGCCTCGATGAAGGCATCGAGTTTGCAGGCCGCTCCGGTCAGTTCGACGATGTAGCTGGTATCCGTGACATCGATGATCTTGCCGCGGAAGATATCCACCAGACGCTTGATCTCTTCACGTTGGGTGCGTTCGGCCCGCAGCTTGACCATCATCAACTCACGCTCCATGTGTGAGCCCTCGGAGAGATCCACCAGCTTGACCACATCGATCAGTTTATTCAGCTGCTTGGTGATCTGCTCAATGATCTCGTCGCTGCCCCGGGTCACCAAGGTCAGCCGGGAGAGACTGGGGTCCTGGGTCGGCGCTACGGTCAATGACTCGATGTTGTAACCACGTGCGGTGAACAGTCCTGCGACCCGGGAGAGTGCACCGGATTCGTTTTCCATCAGTATTGAAATAATATGCCGCATTAGACCAACTCGCTCTCCGGTGACAGGTACATCTCGTGGTGACCTTTACCCGCCGCTATCATGGGGTAGACATTTTCCGTCGGATCGACCACCACATCCAAAAAGACCAACCGGTCCTTCATCGAGAAGGCCTCCTGCATGGCACCTTCAAGCTCTTCCGGCTTTTCGATACGCATACCCACATGCCCATAGGCCTCCGCCAACTTCACAAAATCAGGGGTAACGCTCATGCCCGACTGGGAGTAGCGGCCCTCGTAGAAAAACTCCTGCCATTGCCGCACCATGCCCATATAGCCATTGTTTAACAGGATGATCTTGATCGGCAGTTCATACTGCAGGCAGGTAGCCAGCTCCTGAATACACATCTGGATACTCGACTCACCCGTTACACAGGCCACCGTTGCATCCGGGTGTGCCATCTGCACGCCTATCGCCGCCGGCAGACCAAATCCCATGGTGCCCAGACCTCCGGAGTTGATCCAGCGACGCGGCTTGTCGAACGAGTAGAACTGGGCCGTGAACATCTGGTGCTGGCCCACATCGCAGGTCACAAAGGCATCACCTTTGGTCACCTTGTGCAGTACCTCCACGGCATACTGAGGCTTGATCAGTTTACTTTCTGTATCGTATTTCAGACATTCCATGGAACGCCATTTATCGATCTGCGCCCACCACTTTTTCAGCGCCTCTACATTGGGTCCCTTTTTATGCTCACTGACCACTTTGAGCATATCTTTCAGTACCTGCTTTACCGGCCCTACGATCGGCACGTCCACCCTCACATTCTTGGAGATGGATGACGGATCAATATCGATATGAATGATGGTCGCATTGGGACAGAACTGCTTCACATGACCGGTAACGCGGTCATCGAAACGCGCCCCAACCGCGATCAGCACATCCGTCTCATGCATCGCCATATTGGCCTCGTAGGTGCCATGCATACCCAACATGCCGATGAAGTGCTTACCACTGCCCGGATAGGAGCCGAGCCCCATCAAGGTCTGGGTAATGGGGAAATTCAGCTCTTCAACCAGATCGGTCAATGGCTTGGCCGCATTGTCAAGCACCACGCCCCCCCCGGTGTAAAAGACCGGACGTTCCGCCTGCAACATGATGTTGACCGCCTTCTTGATCTGCCCCAGATGCCCCTTTACCACCGGATTATAGGAGCGCATCTTGATCTTCTTGGGGTAGTCATAAGTGACCTTGATCCCCGGGTCGGTGATATCCTTTGGGATGTCGACCACCACAGGCCCCGGACGACCGGTTGTCGCTATATAGAAGGCCTTTTTTATGGTTTCGGCGAGATCTTCCACCCGCTTAACCAGAAAATTGTGCTTTACACAGGGGCGCGTGATACCGACGGTGTCCGCCTCCTGAAAGGCGTCACTGCCAATCACCGGAGTCGGCACCTGGCCGGTCAGCACCACGATGGGAATAGAGTCCATATAGGCAGTGGCAATACCGGTCACCGCATTCGTCGCTCCCGGGCCGGAGGTAACCAGCGCGACGCCGGGTTTTCCGGTAGAGCGGGCATAGCCGTCAGCCGCATGGGCCGCCCCCTGCTCATGGCGCACCAGAATATGCTTGACGGAGTCCTGCTTAAAAAGCGCATCATAGATATGCAGAACGGCACCCCCCGGATAACCGAACACATGCTCCACGCCCTCGTCCTTCAAACATTGAACGACGATCTCGCCACCACTCAATTCCACGTTGGGAACCTCCCCATCACACCGAAGACATCGGCAGAAATTTTAATATCGAAACAGTACAAAATACTAATACTACCATCTCAGGTCAAGCTGACTTTGGAGCAAGTGCGGGCATGTCTCCTTCAGTTAGAATTCAAGAATAGAATAGCTGAGCCGAATCTCTTGCTAACACCCTGCTTCCACATGGTTAGGGCTTCCCATGCACCAGAGGTATGCTGAACAATGAACTATTTTCAACTCATCTGCTGCGGCCTCCTGGTCTACTCCGCATCCGGATACACCCAAGCCTACCGGTGGGTGGATGAAAACGGCAGCGTCAGTTATTCACAAACGCCACCGCCCTCTGGTGAGGTAGAGATAATAAAAGCCAGTCCATCTTCGAAAGGCACCTCAACCGAAGCGATAGAACGATTAAACAAGCTGCGCCAACAGCTGGAAGATCGCAAGGAAGATCGTCAACTAGCCGAAAAGACCCGCAAACAAGCCGAGGAAAAATCTGTTAAACACGAACAAAACTGCGTGAATGCTCAATCGAACCTGGGTAGACTGGAGAGTCAGGGAAACCGTCTATTGCGCACTTCTGACGGCCAATACATACGACTGACGGAAGCAGAGCGCCAAGCCCGGATGCAGACCGCGCGTGACAACATCAAGGCCAATTGTACCCGATAGGGTTTTAGGAGGGTGGCATGCCAGTATTGAAGATAGAGACCAATGTGGAGATTTCTTCTGGGGCCCGGGCTGATCTGCTCAAAAAGGCCTCGGCCAAGGTGGCGCAGATCCTCGGCAAACCCGAACGCTACGTTATGGTGATGCTCGAACCCAATCCACATATGCTCTTTGCCGGCGAAGATTCTTCCCTCGCTTATCTTGAGTTGAAGAGTATAGGTCTGCCCGGCGATAGAACCAGCGAACTCTCAGATGCGCTCAGCAATCTGATCAACGATCAGCTGGCCATCCCTCAGGACCGAATCTACATTGAGTTCGTCAACGCGGAACGTCATATGTGGGGTTGGAGCGGCAGCACATTCTAGCGGATATTACATCTCCCCATTCACCCGTTGAGTCTCTCAATGCGAACCTTCGCATTGATACTGCCACTGTCGGGGAGAGACCAAACCTTTTTTTCTTCAGCAAGATTACAGTGGTGGATCACGCCAGCGCAGGCTAAAATCCCGCCTTTTAGCAAATTAAGAGCGGATCCCCACCATGCGCACCTCCCAGTTCCCGCTGCAGACCGTCAAGGAAACCCCGGCCGACGCCGAGACCGCCAGCCACAAGCTGATGTTGCGAGCCGGCATGATCCGCAAGCTGGCTGCCGGCCTCTACACCTGGCTGCCCCTGGGCCTGCGGGTGCTGCGCAAAGTTGAGAAAATTGTACGTGAGGAGATGGACCGGGCTGGCGCCCTGGAGGTACTGATGCCCACCGTGCAACCCGCGGAACTCTGGCAGGAGTCGGGCCGCTGGGAGCAGTACGGCCCCGAACTGCTGCGCTTTCACGACCGCCATCAGCGCGAGTTCTGCTACGGCCCCACCCATGAGGAGATCATCACCGAGCTGGCGCGCCACGAACTGCGCAGCTACAAGCAACTGCCGATCAACTTCTACCAGATCCAGAGCAAGTTCCGCGACGAGATCCGTCCCCGCTTCGGGGTGATGCGTGCCCGGGAGTTCCTCATGAAGGATGCCTACTCCTTCCATGCGGACAACGCATCCCTGCAGCAGACCTACGAGTTGATGCATGCAACTTACTCCCGCATCTTCGAACGATGCGGGCTCAATTTCCGCCCGGTGACGGCGGATACCGGCAGCATCGGTGGCAGCGCCTCCCATGAATTCCATGTACTGGCCGACGCCGGAGAGGATGCCATCGCCTTCTCCACCGCCAGCGACTATGCCGCCAATGTAGAGCTGGCCGAGGCCATCGCACCTGCCAGTGAGCGTCCTGCAGCCGAGCGCGAGATGGAGCTGGTCGACACCCCCAACGCCAAGACCATCCAGGAATTGGTGGAACAGTTTGCTCAACCCATTGAGCGGACGGTGAAGACCCTGGTGGTGGAGGCTGCCAATGAGGTCGACGCTGCGCTTGTCGCCCTGTTGGTGCGTGGTGATCATGAACTCAACGAACGCAAGGCCGAGAAGCTGTCCCAGGTCGCCGCCCCCCTACGTTTCGCCAGCGAAGAGGAGATCCTTGACGCCGTCGGCGCTGGACCCGGCTCCCTCGGACCCGTCAATCTGCCGATCCCTTGCATCGTGGACCGTAGCGTGGCCCAAACCGCCGACTTCAGTGCCGGCGCCAATCAAGACGGCAAACACTACTTCGGCATCAACTGGGGCCGGGACCTGCCGGAGCCGGAGCTGGTGGCGGACCTGCGCAACGTTCTGGCTGGCGATCCCAGTCCGGACGGCCAGGGCACTCTCACCATTGCCCGGGGCATCGAGGTGGGACATATCTTCCAGCTTGGCCGGAAATACAGTGAGGCAATGAACGCCAAGGTACTGGATGAAAACGGCAAGGCGGTCACCATGACCATGGGCTGCTACGGGATCGGGGTCTCCAGGGTGGTCGCCGCGGCCATCGAACAGCATCACGACGCACAGGGCATCATCTGGCCTGTTGCGCTGGCCCCATTCCAGATTGCCATCTGCCCGATGAAGATGGCGAAATCCCAGCGGATCAGGGATGCCGTGGAAAAACTGCACGACGCGCTGGCGGCAGCCGGGCTCGATGTATTACTGGACGACCGTGATGTTCGCCCCGGCTTCATGTTCGCCGACATGGAGCTGATCGGCATCCCCCATCGTATCGTAGTGGGCGAACGTTCACTGGATGAAGGCAAGGTGGAGTATCGCGGGCGCACGGATAGGGAGAACAGCTTCGTGCCCCTGGGCGAGATCGTCCCCTTCATCATAGAAAAAATGGGGCAGGGATAATCAGAGCTGATTTGACACACATACCCCTAACCAAGGACACTAGCCGGCCTTCTGGGTCCGGATAGACCCCTAACGACCGATTTCGAGAGAACTCCACCATGACCAGACAGAGCTCCTTCAGCCGTGATGAACTACTCAGTTGCGGGCGTGGTGAGATGTTTGGTCCCGGCAATGCCCAGTTGCCGACCCCGAACATGTTGATGATGGACCGCATCAGCAAGATCAGCGACGAAGACGGGGAATTCGGCAAGGGAGAGATCCTCGCCGAGCTGGATATCAACCACGATCTGTGGTTTTTCGGCTGTCACTTTCCGGGCGACCCGGTGATGCCCGGCTGTCTCGGTCTGGACGCCATGTGGCAGCTGGTGGGGTTTTTTCTGGCCTGGATCGGTAACCCGGGTCACGGCCGCGCACTGGGGGTGGGTGAAGTGAAATTCTCCGGGCAGGTCCTGCCGACGGCGCAAAAGGTAACCTACCAGATCGACATGAAACGGGTCATCAGCCGCAAACTGGTGTTGGGGGTCGGCGATGGCATCATGCGGGTGGATGACCGTGAGATCTACCTGGCCAAGGACCTGCGGGTGGGTCTATTCACCTCCACTGACAACTTTTAGCCACTCCCCTCCACGAGTTCCTTGCTGATCAACCGCCAACTTATCTCCAGTCGCTAGCCAACCCACAATATCACTCACTGCAGATTGCTCGAGTCGCTTATGCAAAGCCTCTGGAACGATGACGAAGCCGCACAATTCACTGGCGATCTGGCCCTGCGGGTCTACAGCTCCCGCCTGCTGGGCGCCGACCCCTCCCTGGTGCTGCACGGCGGTGGCAATACCTCGGTGAAGATCCGCCAAGCCGATATCTTCGGCGATGAGGAGGAGATCCTCTATGTCAAAGGCAGCGGCTGGGATCTGGCGACTATCGAAGCAGAGGGCTTCACCCCGGTACGCATGGATCACCTGCTGAAGCTGGCGCGGCTGGACGAGCTCTCCGACATGGAGATGGTGAATCAGCTCAAGACCCATCAAACCCTTGCCAGTGCGCCAACTGCCTCGGTGGAGGCGATCCTGCACGCCGTGCTGCCCTTTAAATATGTGGACCATACCCATGCCGACGCCCTGGTGGCGATCACCAACTCCCCGGATGGCGAGGCCCGCATCCGCGAGATCTATGGCGACGCACTGGTGATCATTCCCTACGTGATGCCAGGCTTCGATCTGGCCCGGCTGGTGGCCCAGCGTTTTACCCATGAGGCCAGGCCTGAAACCCTCGGCATGGTGCTGATGAACCATGGTCTGTTCTCCTTTGGGGACAGCGCCAAGGCCTCCTATGAGCGCATGATCGAGCTGGTGGACCAGGCGGAGCGTTATCTGCAAGCAAACCATGCCTGGGAGCTGCCAGCACCACAGCCAACCCCGACCAGGGTGGATCTGGCGGGGCTTATATCCCTGCGCCGGGAGCTGTCAGAAACAGCCGCTTGTCCAGTGATCCTGCGCAGTGATCGGCAAGCGCCGGTAATGGCCTTCTGCCAACGGGAGGATCTGCCGCACCTCTCCCAGCAGGGCCCCGCGACCCCCGATCATGTGATTCGGACCAAACGCCTACCTCAGTTGGGCCGGTGCGTATCAGACTACATCACAGCCTATCGGGACTACTTCGAGACCCACTCTCCCCAGGCGCGCAACCCGGTCCAGATGCTCGACCCGGCTCCCCGGGTCATCCTCGACCCGGAACTAGGCATGCTGACGGTGGGAAAAACAGCACAAGCTGCCAACATCGTCGCCGATATCTACCGGCATACCATGGAGATCATGCAGCGGGCCGATTGGCTGGGGGGTTGGCGGGCGTTGCCTGCCCAGGCCATCTTCGACGTGGAATATTGGGAGCTGGAGCAGGCCAAACTGCGCAAGAGCGGCAAAACACCCCTGTTTCAAGGTGAAGTGGCATTGATCACCGGTGCCGCCTCCGGCATCGGCAAGGCCTGTGCCGAGGCGATGCTCAGCCGTGGCGCGGCAGTGGTCGGGCTGGATCTGAATCCGCTGATCGAGGCCCAGTATGACGACCCCGGCTACCTTGGCCTGAGCTGCGATATCACCGATCCTGCTGCCCTGCAAGAGGCGCTGAAAGAGACCGTCCTCAGTTTTGGCGGACTCGACATGCTGGTGCTGAACGCCGGTATATTTCCTGGTGGTTGTCCGATCGCTGAATTGTCCGATGAGGCTTGGAGCCAAGTCATGCAGGTCAACCTGGACGCCAATCTCCGCCTGCTGCGGCAGGCTCACCCTCTGTTGCAACAGGCTCCACGCAAGGGTCGGGTGGTGGTGATCGGCTCCAAGAACGTACCCGCCCCCGGCATCGGCGCGGCGGCCTACTCCGCCTCCAAGGCGGCGCTCAACCAGCTGGCAAGGATCGCCGCCCTGGAGTGGGCCCCGGACGGTATCCGTATCAACAGTCTGCACCCGGATGCGGTATTCGATACCGGTCTTTGGAGTGAAGAGGTTCTGGCCGCCCGCGCCGCCCACTATGGCATGAGCGTAGCAGCCTACAAAACCAGAAACCTGCTGAAGACCGAGATCCGCAGCCACGACGTGGCAGAACTCGCCGCGGAGCTCTGTGGACCTCTGTTCAGCAAGACCACAGCCGCGCAGATTCCAGTAGACGGCGGTAATGACCGGGTCATCTGATTGGCTTAACTGATTCCAACTCTGCCACCAACATTACCCCAGGGCATAGACCCGGCCAAAATGGCGTTCTCTGGCAACGGCAACAAACTATCGAAGCTCGTCCAGGGCCATATCAGTCTGTTTAGCCCCTTCGATAAAATAACTAATCGTTGAATTTCCGCCGAACCCTAACCTAAAATATCCACAATATTGTGCGATAATTCATACATTAAGGTATAAACACAGGGAAACAGGCCTGACCACATTGCCCCTCCGGTGACAACTGAACTACTATGCTTTTTAAGTACCTAATCACTCGGAGGCAAACCTGGTCATCTAACCAATGGCCACATAAAGTAAGGAATCATGTACCGTTTTACAGGTAGTTCTCCACAGCAACCCTCAGGTCCATTCAATGACCTGCCGGACGGCAGCTTAAAGGTACTGCAGATAACCGACTGTCACCTCTATGCCGACCCTTCTCAGTGTCTGCTTGGACTGAATACCCTGCAAACCCTTGACCTGGTGCTGGCTCAGGCACAACAAGTCATGGGAAAGCCGGACCTGGTGCTCGCCACCGGAGATCTGGTACACGATGCCTCGGATGCCGGCTATAAAAGACTTTGTTCACGTCTGCAGAAAATCGGGGTGCCCGCCTATTGTCTGGCGGGTAACCATGATCTTCCGCGGAAGATGAGCCTATTGCTCAATAAGGATAATGTTCACTACGTCCCCAGCGTACAGCTCAATGGCTGGTCTTTGGTCTTTCTCGACTCCACCATTCCCGGGGAGACCGGGGGCAACCTGACCAAGACCCAGCTGGTGCAGCTTGAGGAGAAACTGGCCCGACATGCGCAGTTGCCTACCCTGATCTGCCTGCACCACCAGCCCTTGCCTGTGGGTAGCCAGTGGATGGACAGTATCGGCCTGAATAATCCTGATTCACTGCTTCAAGTCATGGATCGACATCCCCAGATAAAGGGCGTCATCTACGGGCATATCCACCAGGAATTCGAAGGCCTTCATGGGCCTATCAGACTGATGGGCACCCCTTCGACCTGCATCCAGTTTACCCCCAAGCAGGACGATTTCGCTATCGACGCCTGCCCGCCAGGGTACAGATGGCTGGCTCTGTTGCCGAATGGTGAACTCCACAGTGACATCCAGCTGCTACCGGAAATCCCAACCGGTCTCGACCTCGCCTCCGCGGGTTACTAGTACTCCGTCAAGCTTGTATTGATGGATTCAGCGACCTGCATCGCCTGCCCCAAGTGACGGATACGCAGGGCAATCACTTCAACACCAGCCTCCCGCACAACCTGCCGTAGAGTGGCACCATAGGCAGGGTCTATCTCATCCGCCGGAGCGAAACGGTTTCCCTCCGGACGATTGAGGGCATAGATCATGATACCTCGACAGCCCTGACGACAGGCTTCCGCCAGCAGCTCCAGGTGTTTGCGGCCCCGCTCGGTTACCGCATCGGGAAAGCGCAAATACTCACCATCCCAGAGCGTCACGTTCTTCACCTCCACCCAGGCATCCGGCCGGGTTCCATCGGCCAGGAAAAAATCAAATCTTGCACGGGGAAATCCCGGAACTATGAAAGCTGCTTCGTCGCGCACAGTTGTATAGCCAGACAGACCGTGGATTCTCCCCTCCCGTAAGGCCTCTCCGATCACAGGGTTGGTGCGTCCGGTATGCACGCCGATCCAACCCTGCCCCATATCCACCCGCTCCAGGGTCCAGGCAAGTTTACGCCGTGGGTTGTCGCTGTGACTGACTTGCACCGGCGCTCCTGGTTCCCAGCAGCCCCGCATACTGCCGGTATTTGGACAGTGCGCGGTTATGCGGCGACCATCGGCAAGCTCCACATCCGCCAGAAAGCGTTTGTAGCGTTTTAGAATATTGCCATTCGTCAGTTCGGGAAGGTTCATTTTAGAATTTTTGCATGCAGCCTGGCAGCGGCCTATATTAAATGGAGTGAACAAACTCTCTTAAAGAGGAGTAAACCATGACGCGAATTATCTCGTACTCTCTCTGCCTTTTTCTGGCAGCCGTAACAAGCGTTCAGGCTGATACCTACCGGCACTCAAGCGACCGGGATGATGGGTTCAATCCAATGCATGTGGTGCAGGGAATGCCAAATCCAATGGGCATGTTCGACTCTTCAGATCGACGTCGGTATGCACGCAGACACCGTCCCCCTCCACCAGGTTACCCCTATAGTTATGGAAGACCGCCGGCATATGCCCCGCCCCTTGCGGGACAGCCCCCTTATGGCTATCCAAGCCAGCCTGCCGTCGCGCCAACGCACAACCAGACCGTCCCCAACGCCAGACCCACACCCAGTGTTCCGGCAGCTCCCAGGAGCACCTTTGCCAAACCAGCACCGGAAAAACCCGCCATGGCCCAGGACCAGCAAGATCGGTCCGAGAATTACAGTTTCAGGCCCATGACTCCCATGCAA
>CBDVCD010000072.1:0-12763 GCA_965372385.1 uncultured Gammaproteobacteria bacterium
ATCGGCGCGGCGATTCGGCTCATGACTTCGGAGCCGGTGCCCTCGCTGAGGAAGATCGGGATCAGGCCGGCCACGATGACTGCCACGGTCATCGCCTTGGGTCGTACGCGCATGACGGCGCCTTCCATGATGGCTTCACGCAATAGTGGCTGGGTCACACCCCCGATGCGCTCCCGGTCGTGCAGGGCGTTATCGAGATAGACCAGCATCACCACACCGAATTCCGCGGCCACCCCGGCGAGGGCAATAAAGCCCACGCCTACCGCCACCGACAGATTGTAGTCGAGCAGAAAGATCAGCCAGAAGCCGCCGACCAGGGCGAACGGCAGGGAGGCCATCACGATCAGCGCTTCACCGGCATGCCGGAACGCCAGATAGAGCAGCACGAAGATGATCAGCAGGGTCAGGGGGATGACCTGAGTAAGCCGCTCCTGGGCTCGCAGCATGTACTCGTATTGCCCCGACCAGCTGATGGAATAACCCTGCGGGAGTTCCACCTGTTCCCTGACGACCTGCTGGGCCCGTTTCACATAGCTACCCAGATCCACATCGCGGATGTCGACAAAGGTCCAGCCGTTGAGACGGCCATTTTCGCTCTTCAGCATGGGGGGGCCATCGACGATCTTTACCTCGGCCACCTGGGCCAGCGGAATTTGCGCACCGGTGGGCGTGACCAGTGGCAGGGCCCGCAGCTTTTCGAGGTCGTTGCGCTGTTCCCGTGGAAAACGCAGATTGACCGGGTAACGCTCCAGCCCCTCCACCGTCTGGGTGATGTTGATGCCACCGACCGCGGCGGCGATCACCTGGTTGATGTCGGTGATGTTGAGACCATAGCGGGAGGCCGCCAGGCGATCCGGCAGGATATCGATATAACGCCCACCGGCGACGCGCTCGGAGTAGGCCGAGGTGGTGCCGGGCACGCTCATCACCGCCTTCTCGATATCCTGGCCGATCCTCTCGATAACCTTCAGATCGGGACCGGAGACCTTGACGCCGACAGGGGTCTTGATACCGGTGGCCAGCATGTCGATACGGGTCTTGATCGGCATCACCCAGGCGTTGGTGACCCCCGGAAAATCTATGCTGGCATCGAGCTCACGGATCAGTTTTTGGATGGTCATGCCGGGCCGCCATTCGCTCTTGGGTTTGAGCTGGATGAGCGTTTCGATCATGGTCAATGGCGCCGGATCGGTGGCGGTGTTGGCGCGCCCGATCTTACCGAACACCTGCTTGACCTCCGGCATCTGCTTGATCAGCCGGTCGGTCTGCTGCAACAGCTCCTGGGCCTTGCCGATGGAGAGGCCGGGCAGGGTGGTTGGCATGTACATCAGGTCGCCCTCATCCAGCTCCGGCATGAACTCCGAACCCAGCCCATCGGCGAAGCGCGCCAGCCAGGGCAGATCCACAAAGGTTCTGCGCCACTGGTCAACCCACTCCTTCTGGGTGGCTTCAATCTGCCGCACCATGGGTTGCGGTTCACCGCTCACCGCCTCGATGAGCTGGAACGGCCATTTCAATGGGGCGAGAAAACCGCTGATGCCGGCAACCGGAATCACCAGGCTCAACACCACCAGCATGGAGTTGATCAGAGTGAAGCGTGGCCAGCGCATGACGGCGTTCAGCAGCGGGCGGTAGATCCAGATCAGCAGGCGATTGAGCGGATTGGCCGTCTCCGCCGGAATACGGCCACGGATGAAGTAACCCATCAGCACCGGCACCAGGGTGACCGCCAGTCCGGCCGAAGCCGCCATCGCATAGGTCTTGGTGTAGGCGAGCGGGGCAAAGAGACGACCCTCCTGGGCCTCCAGGGTGAACACCGGCAGAAAACTCAGGGTGATGATCAGCAGAGAATAGAACAACGCCGGGCCGACCTCACTCGCCGCCTTGGTCACGGTATTCCAGTGCTCTACGCCAGAAGGTGGGTGGCCGTAGGCGAGCTTGTAGCGCTCCAGATGTTTGTGCGCATTCTCGATCATCACGATGGCGGCATCCACCATGGCGCCGATGGCGATCGCAATACCGCCCAGCGACATGATATTGGCATTGATGCCCTGTTGCTGCATGACGATGAAAGAGGTCAGTATCCCAAGGGGCAGGGTGACGATGGCGACAAAGGCCGAACGCAGATGAAACAGGAAGATCAGGCAGACCAGGGCGACCACGATGAACTCCTCGATCAGTTTCTCCTGGAGGTTATCCACGGCACGTTCGATAAGGGCCGAACGGTCATAGGTATCGATGATCTCCACCCCATCCGGCAGGCCCTGTTTCAACGACTCGAGCTTGGCCTTGACCCGCTGGATCGTCGCCAGGGCGTTCTCTCCATAGCGCATCACCACGATGCCGCCGGTGACCTCACCCTGACCGTCCAGATCGGCCACCGCCCGGCGCATCTCCGGCCCCACCTGGATGCGGGCGATGTCACGCAGCAGCACCGGCGTGCCCTGCTCGGTCACGTCGATGGTGATGGTTTGCAGATCCTCCAGGCCTCTCAGATAACCCCGCGTACGCACCATGTATTCGGCCTCGGCCAGCTCGATGACCGAACCGCCCACCTCCTGGTTGGCATTGCGGATGGCGTTCGAGACCCGCATCAGCGTGATACCGTAGGCGCGCAGCTTCTCCGGGTCGACCACCACCTGATACTGGCGCACCATGCCGCCCACCGTGGCTACCTCGGAGACCCCGGGCACCGTCTGCAGTTCGAATTTGAGGAACCAATCCTGCAGGCTTCTGAGTTGCGCGAGATCGTGTTGTCCCGTGCGGTCCACCAGCGCATAGCTGAACACCCAGCCCACCCCGGTAGCGTCCGGCCCGAGGTTGGGCTGTACCCCAGCCGGCAGTACGGATGCGGCCTGATTGAGGTACTCCAGCACCCGGGCGCGTGCCCAGTAGAGATCGGTGCCGTCCTTGAAGATCACGTAGACATAGGAATCCCCAAAGAAGGAGTAGCCACGAACCACTTTGGCGCCGGGCACCGACAGCATGGTGGTGGTGATGGGGTAGGTCACCTGCTCCTCCACCACCCGCGGCGACTGACCGGGAAAGTTGGTGCGGATGATGACCTGCACATCCGAGAGATCGGGGATCGCATCCAGCGGCGTATTCTGTAGCGAGACCCAGCCCCAGCCCGTGATGACCAGGGTGGCGATCAGCACCAGAAAGCGGTTATGCACCGACCAGACAATGAGCTTGTTGAGCATGACTATTCCCCCATGCGCAGAAAGCTGGCCTGCAGACTCGATTCCGAGTCGATCAGGAACTGCCCGGAGATCACCACTTCATCACCCGCCTCGAGGCCGTTGAGTATCTCCACCCGGCCGGTACGCGCCGCACCGGTCACCACATCCACCGGTTGAAAACGTCCGTTCCCCAGCGCCTTGATCACGCTGGTCCGCTCACCGGTCTCGATCAGGGCTTCCGCCGGGATCATCAGGGTATTGTGTTTCGGTCCCCCATAGATCGTCACCTCGGCGAACATGTTGGCCTTGAGCCGGCCGTCCGGATTGTCGAAGGTCAGTCGCACCCGCAGGGTGCGGGTGCGAGGGTCGAGATCCGGGTAGATGTAGTCGACCTTGCCCTCCCAAGTGCGTCCCGGGTAGGCGGGCACGGTCATCTCGGTGCGCAGCCCTTCGTGCAGCCAGTCGATCTGGTACTCGAAGACGTCGACCAGGACCCACATGTGCGAGGGATCGACGATGGTGAAGATCTCCATCTCCGGTTTGACGAACATGCCCTCACGGGCCTGCAGCTGGGCCATGATTCCCTTGGCCGGGGCGTGCAGAGGTATCGTATTCTGGCTCTTTTTGCGCTTCTGGATCCGGTTGATGGTGCCCTCGGTGACACCCAGCAGGCGCAGGCGATTGCGCGCCTTTTCGATGTTCCTGGGGCCACCTTTCTGATCCAGGGCAATGAGAAAGTCGACCTGGGCCGCGAGTATTTCAGGCGAATAGAGCTGAGCCAGCAGCTCACCCCGTTTTACCGGGTCACCCTCGGCGCGAAATTTGAGCTTTTCGATCCAGCCTTCGGTGCGTGGATGCATATGCACCAGTCGGGTCTCGTCGTAATCGATCCGGCCGACGGTCTGGATGTGTTTCCACAGGGTGTCACGCCTTGCCTGCTCGGTGCGCACCCCCATGCTCTGGATCACCGCATGACTGACCTCGATGGCCGGGTGTTCGCTCTGCTGTATCTCGAGCATCTTCTGCACCAGTTCCATGCCGCAGATGGGGCAGGTTCCTGGCTCGCCCCTGACGATCTGGGGATGCATCGGGCAGACATATTTCGCATCGAGATGCTTGCGGGCATGCTCTTCGAGTGAGTCATCCAACGCGGCGGTGAACGACTCTGAGGGATTGGGGTTGGGCGTCTCAGCGCTGCAACCGAATAAAATCAACAGGGGCAGCAGAGCAAAGAGAGAAACCCGGACCAGCCGGTAAGGCAGAAAACGAAACATACTAACAACTCCTGGTAGAAAGAGGGCCATGGACCAGCGGTCATGGCGGAAAACTCGTCAGACCAGGGGTTGAATCGGTGGGCGGTAGAGGGAGCTCGAAAGAGGGGCGGGGGGTTCGGCTGTATCCGGCGACCGCCGGATGCCCGCGTGGAGATGAAGGGTGACAAACAGGCCGTACTCCAGGCTCAGGGTCAGAGGCACGGCCAGGTCACAGCAATCACAGCTCAGGGATGACTGACCTTCCTGGCAGTTTTGGCAAGCGTCATCCTGCACGCTGGCGGAGGACTGGTGGCAGGGCATCTCCGCGGTGACGGGATCGGATGCCGTTGGCGTGACCCAGTGTGCCTGGGTGAGTAGCGGCAGCAGGAACAGCAGACAGGCAACCGACCAGGCTATGCGCCTGGTCAGGAGAGTCGGTCTGTTGATCTGCTGCGTCATGGCTGGTTCAGTGCGTCAGGAGAGGTGAAGCGGCGGCTTCAGTTACCACCGCATTTACTAGCGCCGCACTGCATACTGCCGGAGGATTTGCCCTCACCGGGCTTGCCCGCTTCGGTTTCCATGGCCTCCGCGGGTTTGTCGCCGGTGGACATGTTGCTGCCGCATTTGCCCTCGCCACACTTCATGGCTTCACCAGGTTTGCCGCTACCAGACATCTCACCGCTGCACTTACCGCTCTCATTCTGGGCGATCAGAGGCAGCTCGGAGGCGTTCGCCTGTTTTGCGCCGAAGGGATTCTCGCATGCCAGGGCGGTACCCGTGGTGGCAAACAGGGCAAAGATAGAGATGGCTGCAACGGTTGCCAGGGAGCGGCGCAGGGTAGCTTGAATCATTTAGAACTCTCCTTTGGAATTATTCTGTCCGATTTATAGACAGCATTCAGATAAAAAATTCACCTAATACTCGCATTTTCTTCGCCGCTTGCGAACCCCTGAGAGAGTACTTAGTCTATTTGTTATGATTTTGCGCAAAACCACTAACCAGGATTTCCTCGCCCAATGGCGTGTCCAGACACTCTCCCGCCGGCGTCTGCTCCTGGGACTGGCTGGAGGTTCACTGGCCGCACTGATGCCCCTTTCGTTGCTGGCGGAAGAGCGTGAGCAGCCGTCAGAAGATTATCCCTGGCGGGTGCTGGAGGCCGTGCAGGATCAGCTTTTCCCGAGTGAGCCCAATGCGCCAGGCGCCCGTGAACTCAACGCCCTCGGCTATCTGAAGTGGGTGGTTGGCGATCCCGGAATCGATGCGGAGGAGCGCCGCTTCATCCTGCGTGGGGTCGAGTGGCTCGATGATCTGTCACGCCAAACCCATCAAACCCCTTTCCTTGATCTTTCCAACACCCAGCAGGAAGCCATGCTGAACCGGATCGCCCAAAGCGAGGCGGGGGAGAACTGGCTGGCCACCCTGCTGCTGTATATTTTCGAGGCGCTGCTGACCGATCCGATCTATGGCGGCAATCCCGCTGCCATCGGCTGGCGCTGGCTGGGCCATCGTCCCGGCTTTCCCCGGCCCAACGAAAAGAATAGATACGGGGTGAGCTGATGGAATCCGAATTCGATGTCTGTGTGATCGGCAGCGGCGCCGGCGCTGGCCCGGTGGTCTGGAGTCTGACCCAGGCAGGCTACTCGGTGGTGGTGCTGGAAAAGGGTCCCTGGTTCAAACAGGCCGATTTCAGCAAGGACGAACTGGCCTGTTGTCGCCGCAGCCACTACACCCCGAGGCTGCGAGACGAGCAGCATGTGCTTGAAGAGCCCGCGGGAGATGGCTGGAAGGCGACCCCCACCTCAGAGTCCAAGCGGGATTTCTGGAACGGCAACATGGTGGGCGGATCGAGCAACCTGATGTCCGGCTTCTTTCATCGTCTGAAGCCCCAGGATTTTCGCCTGCATGCGGAATTTGGTCCCATCGAAGGGGCCAACCGGGTCGACTGGCCGATCACTTATAATGATCTCGAACCCTACTATACCAAGGTGGAGCAGGTCGTTGGGGTCTCCGGGGCCTTTAAACCTCATCCCAACGCGGAACCCCGCTCTACCGCCGATTTTCCCTATCCACCCACCCTGGAGCATCCGGTGTCGGCCTGGATCGACAGCGCCTGCCGGGAGCTGGGTTTTCACTCATTACAAGTACCCCGCGCCATTCTGCCGCTCCAGGACAAACAGCGGGGCCCCTGCTCCTATTCCGGCTATTGCGGCAGTTACGGCTGCTCCACCGGCGCTAAGGGCAGCGCCCGGGCGGCCCTGATCGAGCCCTCGCTGGCCACCGGTCGCTGCGATCTGCGTCCCCATGCCAAGGTGTTTCGCCTGCACAGCGATGCGCAGGGGAGGGTGACCCAGGCGGAGTATTACGATAGGGAGGGGAAAAGCCGCCGTGTCAGTGCCCGCATCTTCGTGGTCGCCTGCCAGGCGATCGAGAGCGCCCGGTTGCTGCTGGCCAGTCCGGGAGCGGCCCATCCCGATGGCTTGGGCAATCGCCAGGGTCAGGTCGGCCGTAACCTGATCTTCTCCGCCGGCGGCGCCGGCAGCGGCTATTTCACCTACAAGAAACTCACACCGGAAAAGGCAGCCCAGGTGCGCGCGCTCGGTCCCTTCGTCAACCGCGCCCTGCAGGACTGGTACAGCATCAAGGACAAAAGTTTCGCTGAGCGTCCCGTCAAGGGCGGTACCATCGAGTTTCTCTTCAGTCATCCCAACCCCATCTCCAGGGCCAATGGACTGCGCTGGGAGAAGGGTGAGCTGATCTGGGGTGCACCGCTGAAGCGCAAGCTGGAGCGCTGGTTCAGCGAAGACCGTAAACTGATCTTCGAGGTCTTCAGTGACTGGCTGCCCAACGATAACTGCTTCGTCAGCCTCGACCCGTCGGTGAAGGACAAGTGGGGTAGTCCGGTGGCCCGGGTGCGGCTCGGTGCCCATCCTCACGATCTGAAGGTAGGCCGCTATCTGGCGCAGAAGGGCGAACAGGTGCTGAGAACCATGGGTCTGGACTGGGTCAGCTCCAGTGTCAGCGCCTCACCCCCGCCCAATCTGGTGGCCGGTGGCTGCCGTTTCGGCACCGACCCGAAGACTTCGGTGCTCGATCCCGATTGCCGGGTCTGGGGGGCGGACAACCTGTTCGTCTCCGACGCCTCCTTCATGCCCACCGGCGGCAGCGTGCCCTACACCTGGACCATCTATGCCAATGCCTTCCGGGTGGCGGAGCGGATCATCGGGCAGTTAGGCGGTGGTAATCCTGGCGGTGTTGCATAAGCCAGTAGCCCGGGTGCAACCCGGGAGAATTCGATCACCTGTTCCCCGGGTTGCACCCGGGCTACGGGGCTTAGCGGTTGTAGTCGGTCATGTTGTCTTGCGACCCCTCCCACTCCATGACCCTGTATCCAAGAATACATGACATATCAGGTGGCAGTTTGCAGGACAAACTATAGGAGCCCCCCGACACGCTTTCTTCCAGTTGGAGAAAAATACTCATAAATCCACAGCAAGATGAAGAGACGGTAACCTCGTCAATCGCTTGAAACACCAGACCCCCTGGTCCCCTCCATGAGTAGGCGGTACATTCGACTGGTAAACTGGTTATCCCGACATCGACGGTTATCAAAGCGCCATCCACGTCCTCTACATTGTCCCGCACAATAGGGCAAACGACTTCCACCTCGGTCGTGGATCCGGAAGGATTGCATATGCCACCGAACTCATAAGTCACGGCATCCAGAGGTCGCGCCTGGCAGCCGGTTGCCCGATAGCTCTTGGCATCAAAGTCAGGCGGAGGTAGTGGTTGATCAGGGCCTCCTGGCCCGCTAGATGCTTGCGAAGCTATAAGCATAATGGAGGCTGCCGCACCAATGACGAAGAAAGATTTATATAGTTTCATGATACTGACTCCTTGAAACTATGGGTCTCATCATCACCATGATAATTCTTATATGTTGAGGAAACCGTTTATGGGCCCCAGCCTCATTTATAAGTATAGGATAATAAATCCTAACATTTTACGTTCTCAAAAAAATTTCATTTGAGATTTCCTCAGTGCACCATCCAACCGCTAACAAGTAGCCTGGATGGAGCCTTGCGTAATCCGGGGAATCAGCTGAATTAAGAACTCTACGAGCCTGGCCTATTTAACCCGAGGTGAACCTTGCCCTGGGTCAGATCAGAATTCGTAGCCTGGGTAAAGCGCAGCGTAATCCGAGGGATTGGATCACCTGTTCCCCGGGTTGCACCCGGGCTACGTTTAGCAATAGTGCTCAATCGTGAAGAGGCTTGATCCTTGAGTCAATAAGCGCTTCTTTTTGATGGTCGCAAAATTGCCTGCGGTACAAACCCCAAGATAGTTGACACAAAGCAGGATGTTAATTACTCATGAGGGATTAGTGTGCGGAACATCTCATGGATTCAGGATACACATGGAGCGATGTTGCAAAAATTGTTTCATGCTTGAGTGGTGCTTATGGCATGAAGGAGATGGGTGATCATTTTAATGTCCATCATGTAACTGTTTTACTGGGCTGAGAAGGCTTTACTCGAATTATCAATGCCAGCAAGGTCCATTATGGAGGAGTGTCTATGCAAGCAGTTGCAGATGTAATAAATAACAATAGGAGCATCGAGAATAACCACTTTGTGGAACACCCGGTAAACAGAGAAACATTTATCTGGTTAGTGGGTAGTTTATGCCAGATCAATCGAATTCCCTTTGATGAAGTCTTATTGATACAGCAGTTCGCACCACCCTATTCCAGCACAACCGTACAACAGGCCTTAAACCGGCTGGGTTTTGAATTGGAGATTCATTATCCGGCGCAACCATCCGAATTTTCCCGCACACTGCCTGGCATTGTCATACTGGATACTCATTCCGACAGCTCCTTATCACCATCCACATCATCCCTGCAAGAAGCAGCTAATCCAGAAACTGGCAGCCCAACAGAGCCTGATGATACGGCTGCACAACAGACGGATTTCGCCATTCTGCTTCGTTCCGACGGGGAGCGCCTGCTGTGGATAGACTCAAATAGTCATACCACTCATACAGCACTTATCAAAGATGCCGTGACTGCCTTTAAGCCGATGGTTGTCACCGTGAAAACCGAGGTCAAGGGTGAAGCAATACCAGAGCCTGAACAGACAACAAAGGCGTTTGGTTTTAGCTGGTTTATCCCGGAACTGCTCAAATACAAACGGGTCTGGTCTGAAGTGCTAATCGCCTCGCTGGTGATACAATTGATGGCGCTGGCCACACCGCTGTTTACCCAGGTAGTCATAGATAAGGTCATTGTCCATCATACGATGAACACCCTGTATGCCATTGGTTTTGGTTTGCTGATGTTTATGGGCTTTACTGCGGTTATGACCTGGGTCAGACAATACCTGGTACTGCATACCGGTAACCGGGTTGATGCCGTGCTTGGCAGTCAGGTATTCAACCAGCTGTTTGATTTACCCATGCGCTATTTTGAACACCGGCCTACGGGCACTCTGGTGGCCAGGGTACAGGGCATAGAGACAATCCGTGAATTCGTCAGTGGTGCTGCCGTCACGCTGATGCTGGATCTGCCTTTTCTGATGATATTCCTGGCGGTCATGTTTTACTACAGTGTGCAGCTTACCGCCATTGTCCTCGTTATATTATGCACCATTGCCATCCTCAGTCTGTCCATTACCCCAACCTTAAAAAAACGCCTTAATGACCAGTTCCAGTTGGGGGCCAGAAATCAGGCGTTTCTCACCGAATATCTCAACGGCATGGAAACCGTCAAGTCCATGCAGATGGAGCCACAACTCCGTCATACCTATGGTGATTACCTGGCGACCTATCTGGAGGCCAGCTTTAAAACCAGGAGGCTCTCCAATACCTATCATGTCTCCGCCAGTACCCTGGAGCAACTTCAGGTCTTGTTGATCCTCGGTATCGGTGCCTGGTTGGTGATGACCACGTCGGAGTTTACCATTGGCATGTTAGTGGCCTTTCAAATGTTCGCCAGCCGGCTATCCCAACCGATATTGCGTTTGGTGGGGTTATGGCAGGAGTTTCAACAGGCCAATATTGCGGTCAAGCGTCTGGGGGATATTATGAATGTCCCTACAGAGCCTTATGCGGTATCACCCAGCCGGGATAAGTCCGGTAAAGGGGAGATTATTATTGAAGGCTTGGCTTTTCGTTATGGAGAAGACACTCCCTACCTCTATCGGGATTTTAATTTGCGGGTCAAGGCAGGACAATGTGTGGTGGTCATGGGGCCATCGGGTTCTGGTAAAAGCACCTTGACTAAATTATTGCAGGGATTTTATCTGGCCACTGAAGGACGATTATTGATTGACGGAAGGGATCTACGCCACCTCAGTGCCAATGAATTGCGTGCCAATTTCGGTATCGTACCTCAAGAGACGATGCTGTTTTCCGGGACGATTTACCACAATCTAATCCTCTCCAACCCACAGGCTACTTTTGAACAAGTGATACAGGCCTGCAAAATGGCCGATATCCATGAGTCCATTGAAAAAATGCCCAAAGGCTATCAGCAGGAGATTGGCGAGCATGGGGCCGGTTTGTCCGGTGGGCAGAAGCAACGACTGGCGATTGCAAGAGCGCTGCTTAAACGTCCCAAAATATTAATCTTCGATGAAGCGACCAGCAGCCTGGATGCAACCACGGAAGCTAATATAGAAAAGACCATCAATCGGTTAAAAGGCAAGGTGAGCATACTCTTTATTACTCATCATATGCCGGAGAATCTGGTGGTGGATGAGGTGGTCAGGTTGAACGAACAGTGAGAATAAAAAAATTTGTAAAACTTGGTAGTGTGCATATGGTTAATAGACAATTATTAAAAATGGGGAAGGAACCCACACAAAGGAAAAGGTGAAGGAAACCTCATCTGCATGGAGCAGGCAAGCTAGTTCATATCCGAAATCGTCGTTAAGCCCGGTAGGCCCGTTCGTGCATGCAGAGACTACCGACATGAACGGATCTGGAGAATGCCTCATGAGCAATCTATCCATCACGCATACGAAGCAATACGCACGTGCTATTACGCTAAACGAACATGGAGATAGATGAATGGTTGTCGGATTTATCATGCTTGCCGGTTTGTTCCTCTACCTGATTGTTTCGATTTTTCTGATCCTCCTTGGCGCCAGTATTGCGCGTAAACAGGGCAAGCCGGGCTGGAAGGGTGGATTGCTCATGGCCTTGATCATGTACCTGATCCTCTTCTGGGACTGGATACCCATGCGGGCAACACACAAGTATCTCTGTATGACGCAGGGGGGGTTTACCCTCAACAAAACCCTGGAGCAGTGGAAGTTGGAAAACCCCGGGGTTGCGGAGACGCTGATTCCAAAAAAAAGTGTTGCACCAACAGTTGAGGGCGACAAACAGCGCTATATCCTCAATCAACGATTTGCTTGGGATATCCAAACCTCAAAACGTCTGTTCGGTATCCGTGAGCGGAATGAACGGATCGTTGATCTCTCAACGGGGGAGGAGATGGCACAGTACGTCGATTTCAACTCCGGTCAGAATCAACATGAACCCAAGAGTTTCAGGGATTTCAAGGCGTGGCTTTATGTAGATTCGTGTGAGGCAGATGTAGAGAGTCGTGGAGAATTTAATAAGTTCAAGACTTTGATCAAACATCAATATCAAAAGGAGTATTAAGTCATGGAATTAACAAAAGTATTTCAACAGTCATTGCTTTCTGAAGCAAGTTATGCAGATCTTAGAAAAATTGAAAGTAACGATGATGTTATAGCAGCCCTGATCACCGGTGGATTCTCCCCCACCCAGGCCTCTGACTTCTCCGCAGATTGGCGTGTAGCCGATCACCTTCCCAACACCTCAACCGGCTTTTCCGCCACGGTATTTGAAAGTGTGGACAATCCGGGCGAATACACCATCGCTATACGGGGGACCGAGCCTTCAGCGCAATGGACCACCGATTTAACCCTGGCCGATATAGCCGATATCGGTGCGGATGGCATCGCCCTCCATCAGGCGATTGATCTGTTCAACTATTACCAGCAGTTGATCACTGAAACAGGCCAACAGGCGGTTCAGTACGAGGTTTATGAAGGCATACTTCCGCCGCCGGAGGGCGCTGTATATATACAACTCGATACGGGAAGTGGACCGTTGGCCGCACCCATGTATCGCTACCTCAAAGTCACAGAGTCCGCCGACGGGCTGGATATAATTCCGGATGGAGCAGTGATCGATGTTACTGGTCACTCCCTGGGTGGGCACCTCGCCTTGATCATGTCACGTCTAGATCCGGCCCGGATAAATGATGTTCACACATACAATGCGCCAGGGTTCGAT
>CBDVCD010000073.1:0-12756 GCA_965372385.1 uncultured Gammaproteobacteria bacterium
TGATGCCGGTGCAGAAAGAAGGGGAAGGCGAGGAGAATATCGAGCTTCCTTGAACTCAATGGAGTTTTGTGCACCTGCAGCAGTGATGACTGGTTAAGAATCCAGCTTGTGGACTGATTTCAGATAGCTGGTTTGGACTGTACCGGAATGGTACAGGCTGTTGGTATCTAGCTTAGGATCATCTGTGCTGAGAGTCCCTATCTCAGAACCATTCTCAATGGCGTGAACTTGTAACGACAGATCGCCATATTCGCCAAATACATCGCGCATCACAAGCTCCAGTGCCCGGTCACTCAAGGTTTTTTTCTTGTTCTTGTTGTTAGCCATTGCGGTTTTCCCGTGTGGATGATTGCGGAATTCACCGGCGTAACGGGTGATGCACTGGATTCTTGAGGTGGAGCAAAGGGAAAACCGGGAAGCTGTGAATGGAGTTCCCCGGATGGGAACTAAGCGGTCAATTTCTCATCCAGGTGAGGGCGGATGCATCTGAGCATGGCGTTATGGACCTTAAGGCTGCCGGCAATCACATTTCCGGTCTCGAGAAAACGCTCCCCGCCAGCAATATCGGTCACCATGCCACCGGCCTCTCTGACCAGCAGTACGCCGGCGGCAAAGTCCCATGGGGCCAACCCCAACTCCCAGAAACCATCCATGCGACCGGCTGCCACATAGGCGAAGTCGAGGGCGGCGGAGCCTGGCCGGCGAATGCCCGCGGTATCTTTGATCAGATCCTTGAGCATGCCCATGTAGTTTTCCGTGAAACGAAAATCCCGATAAGGGATGCCGGTGCCGAGTAGCGCGCCTTCCAACCCCTTGCGGTTTGACACCCGCAACTTGCGGTCATTGAGCAATGCACCATCTCCACGGCTGGTGGTATACATCTCTTCGCTGATGGGGTCATAGACAACCCCCACTTCCAGACGACCCTTCACCTTCAAGGCAATCGAGATGGAAAACTGGGGAAAGCCGTGCAGATAATTCGTGGTGCCATCCAGAGGATCGATTATCCACTGGTAATCGTTGCCGGCATGACTGCCGCTCTCTTCCGCCAGGATGGCATGGCTGGGATACTTCTCACGCAGGATCTCGATAATGGCCTGTTCAGCGTTTCTGTCCACTTCGGAGACGAACTCGTTCTTACCCTTGCTGGTGACAGTCAGGGTGTCGAGCCGATTGAATGAGCGGGTCAATATCCGTCCGGCTTCCCGGGCGGCGCGTACCGCAATAGTTAACATCGGATTCATGGGCGGCGAGGATACAGCAAGCAACTAAGTGGATAAAGTGATATTAATAGTTGCGATTACTTACGGGAAGATCAATATACATGTTAGAGAACATCAGAATCGTGTTGGTCGATACCAGTCATCCCGGCAATATCGGCGCAACGGCCAGGGCCATGAAAAACATGTGCCTGGAGCGGCTTTGCCTGGTCACACCCCGGTATTATCCCAGCGCGGAAGCGACAGCACGGGCCTCTGGAGCGGATGACCTATTGGGCCGAGCCAAGATCTTCAATAGTCTGGATGCGGCACTCAAGGAGTGCCGCTTGGTGATCGGCACCAGCGCCCGGGAACGTACCGTCTCCTGGCCCATATTGACGCCACGGGAGTGTGGGGCAAAGCTGGTGGAGGAGGCGGCTGAAGAGCCTGTCGCGCTGGTGTTCGGGCGGGAGAGTTCTGGCCTGAGCAACGAGGAGCTGGACCGCTGTAACCATCTGGTGCATATCCCCACGAATGCGGCATACAGTTCTCTGAATCTGGCCGCGGCGGTACAGGTACTCGCCTATGAGGTCTATCTGGCCTGGTTGGCCAATCATGAGGTGGTAACCGTTCCCCAGAGAGAGGTGGCCTCTGCTGAGATGATGGAGGGTTTTCACGGCCATTTGGCCCAGGCCCTGGAGGAGATCGGGTTTGCTGATCCAAAACAGTCTGATAAGTTACTCAGGCGCCTGCGCAGTCTGTTTCATCGTGCCCGTCCCGATCGGGATGAGCTGAATATCCTGCGGGGTATTCTCAGTGCGGCGCAGGGGCGCAAGTCGATGCGGCGATAAATTTTCTATGCTCATAGGTAAACCGATAAAAAGAGTACCCTAGTAATTCATATGGGAATGTGGATAATCTGCTGCCCTTGTGTTTTAAATAGCCTTATTTGGCCATTTTTATCAGGAAGTGGTTGTGCAGTCTGAATCTGTAACATCGCAGAAAAAGCCCCATTTTTTTGAAGACATCCAATGTGTCTTCGAGCGCGACCCGGCGGCGCGCAATACCTTTGAGGTTGTGACCACCTACCCTGGTGTGCATGCGATCATCTTCCACCGGCTTTCCCATGCCCTATGGAATTTTGGTTTAAAATGGCTGGCCCGTATGTTATCCAATGTGGCACGGCTGCTCACGGGCATCGAAATACATCCGGGTGCGCAGATTGGCCGGCGTTTTTTCATTGATCATGGTATGGGGGTGGTGATCGGTGAAACGGCGATCATTGGTGATGACTGTACCCTCTACCATGGAGTGACTCTGGGAGGCACCAGCTGGCAGAAGGGTAAACGTCATCCAACCCTGATGAACAATGTGGTCGTAGGCGCCGGCGCCAAGGTTTTGGGCCCCATAGAGATCAGCGAGGGCGGCAGGATTGGTTCCAATGCCGTGGTGGTAAAAGATGTTCCCCCTGGCGCCACGGTGGTGGGAGTGCCGGGTAGATTGATCAATCGTTCCCGTTCCGGTGGCACTGAACATCGTGAAGCCATTGCCAACAAGATCGGCTTTGATGCCTATGGGGCCACGAAAGATGCCCCAGACCCGGTGGCCCACGCCATCAACTGCATGCTAGACCACATGCATGTGGTCGACAAGAAGATGCAAGCCATGTGCGAGGTACTCAAAAACATGGGTATAGAGGAAGGAGAGGTCCTGCCTGATCTGGATTCCTGTGAGATTGTCTCAACGGCTGAAGAGCTGCTGAAACTTGACGAGGAGGGTGAGGAGGAGAAACCCGGCAATCAACAGGGTGGGTAATACTTGACTAAATTGCTGGGTAATGTATATTAGCGCTTGAAGATGTTCTTGGAGTCAAACGAGTGAAACTTACCACAAAAGGTCGTTATGCCGTAACCGCGATGTTGGATCTGGCCCTCCATTTCGGAGAGGGTCCCATCACCTTGTCAGACATAGCTCAACGACAGGGGATTTCACTCTCCTATCTGGAGCAGCTGTTTGCCCGCCTGCGCAGGAAATCCCTTGTCTCCAGTGTGCGTGGACCTGGTGGAGGCTATAGCCTGGGCCGTGAAGCAGCCGAGATCTTTGTTGGTGAGGTCATTACCGCGGTCGATGAGAACGTGGATACCACCCGTTGTCACGGTGCCCACAATTGCCAGAACAATGGTCGTTGCCTAACACACGACCTCTGGACCGATCTCAGCAACCAGATCTACAACTATCTCAACCAAATAAGCCTGCAGGATCTGATGGATCGTCAGGCCGTACGCGAAGTGGCAAAACGCCAGAATGATTCAGACTGCACAGAGATTGAGCTGGCTGATGTGAGTCAAGCCAGGGCCTGAACAAGTTTTGGAGCGATAGATGAAGTTACCGATCTATATGGACTACTCGGCCACTACACCGGTCGATCCGCGTGTGGCGGAGTTGATGTGCAGCTACCTCACCCTAGAGGGTGAATTCGGTAATCCAGCCTCCCGTTCCCATCCGTTTGGCTGGAATGCGGATGAAGCCGTGACTAAGGCGCGCCGGCAGGTGGCGGATCTGCTTAATGCCGATCCGAAGGAGATCGTCTGGACCTCCGGGGCTACCGAATCCGACAATCTGGCGATCAAGGGCGTGGCCCATTTCTACCACAAGAGAGGCAAGCACATCGTCACCTGCAAGACCGAGCACAAGGCGGTCCTCGATACCTGCCGTCAGCTGGAGCGGGAGGGTTTCGAGGTCACCTATCTTGTTCCCGAAGCCAGTGGCCTGATCGATCTGGCCAAACTGGAGGCGGTACTGCGTGATGACACCATCCTGGTCTCCATCATGCACGTCAACAACGAGGTGGGGGTGATCCAGGATATCGAGGCGATCGGTGAACTGACCCGTTCCCGCAAGATCCTGTTGCATGTGGATGCGGCCCAGAGCGCGGGTAAAGTGCCGATCGACCTGGAGAGGCTCAAGGTGGACCTGATGTCCTTCTCCGCGCACAAGACCTACGGTCCGAAAGGTATCGGCGCGCTTTATGTCAGGCGCAAGCCCCGGGTGCGTCTGGAGGCTCAGATGCACGGCGGTGGCCACGAGCGTGGCATGCGCTCCGGCACCCTGGCTACCCATCAGATCGTCGGCATGGGTGAGGCCTTCCAGATCGCTGGCGAGGAGATGGCCACTGAGAACGAACGGCTGCTTGGCCTGCGCAAGCGTCTGTGGGACGGCATCAAGGACATGGAGGAGGTCTATCTGAACGGCGACGAGGAGCAACGAGTTGCCGGCAACCTGAACGTGAGTTTCGCCTTTGTCGAGGGCGAATCCTTGATCATGGCGCTGAAGGACCTGGCGGTCTCTTCCGGTTCGGCCTGTACCTCCGCCAGTCTGGAACCCAGCTATGTGCTGCGGGCCCTGGGGCGCGAGGATGAGTTGGCGCATAGCTCCCTGCGTTTTACATTTGGTCGCTTTTCCAGCGTGGATGAGGTCGACTATGCGATCAACAAGATTCGCACCGAGGTGGAGCGTCTGCGGGAATTATCCCCCCTCTGGGAGATGTTCAAGGACGGTATTGATCTAAAATCAATCCAGTGGGCGGCACACTAAGACCGGCAGTCGCAGTGCGAATTACGTTCCGCGGGTAACCCTGAGAGGAATACCGCGGAATGACTACTTAAGTTAAGAGGTTAATGTTATGGCATACAGCGAAAAGGTTCTCGACCACTATGAGCACCCCCGCAATGTGGGCGCCTTCGATAAAGGCGACAAGCGTGTAGGCACGGGTATGGTGGGTGCTCCCGCTTGTGGCGACGTGATGCGTCTGCAGATCAAGGTGAATGATGATGGCGTGATCGAGGATGCCAGATTCAAAACCTACGGCTGTGGTTCCGCCATTGCCTCCAGCAGCCTGTTGACCGAATGGGTCAAAGGCAAGACCCTGGAAGAGGCCCAACAGATCAAGAATTCCGAGATTGCCGAGGAGCTGGCCCTACCGCCGGTGAAGGTACATTGCTCTGTGTTGGCGGAAGATGCCATCAAGGCGGCGATCAAAGATTTTGCGGACAAGAAGGACAACTGACAGGGCCTTGTCGACCCATGCTGAACCGATAGGGGAATCCTCATGACAATCACAATCACCGCAGCGGCGGCACACCACGTCCAGCAGTTTCTCGACAACCGAGGCAAGGGTGTCGGTATCCGCCTGGGGGTGCGTACATCCGGCTGTTCGGGTATGGCCTATGAGATGGAGTTTGCCGATGAGGTCGGCGAAGACGATCTGGTGTTCGAGGACCGGGGTGTCAAGGTAGTCATAGACCCCAAGAGCCTGGTCTATCTGGATGGCACACAAGTCGACTACACCAAGGAAGGGCTCAATGAGGGATTTAAATTCAACAACCCCAACGTCAAGAGCGAATGTGGTTGTGGTGAGAGTTTCGGAATCTGACGGTTCCCCAATAACCTACGTTTTTTTATTTAACCTTATGATCCGCGGCCACCTTTAGAGTGGCCTTTTTTTTGCTATGCTGGATTTTTCGAAAAACTATTTTGAACTCTTTGGCCTGCCGGTCGATTTTATCGTGGACGGTGATTCGCTGGCGGAACGCTATCGTGAGCTGCAGCGGGTGATCCATCCCGACCGTTATGCCAATGCCTCGGAGCAGGAGCGCCGTCTCTCCATGCAGGGTGCCTCGCGTATCAACGAAGCCTTGGAAACCCTGAAAGATCCCATCACCCGGGCCAGCTATCTGCTCACCCTGCATGGTATAGAGATGGACGCCCAGAAGGAGACCACGCAGGACATGGCCTTTCTCATGGAGCAGATGGATCTGCGGGAGGAACTGGCCGGGATCAGAGAGCAGGCCGATCCCTATGCCGCCATCCTTGATCTGGCTGGCCGGGTCAACAGGCAGATCAAGACCCGGGTCGGGCAGATGGCGGTGCAGTTCGAATACGCCACGCCGGAACAGCTGGAAGCGGCGCGAGAGATCCTGCGCAAGCTGCGTTTTCTGCAGAAACTACGCAGTGAGGTAGAATTCGTAGCAGCGGAAATCGAAGACGAGATTTCCTGACGGATCAGCCAGTGTGGTGTAACGTATAAACGCTGATATGCGCCCTTTATACGTGACACCACACTCAAATGGCGAGTTTGCAATGACTTAATGGGTATTGCGGAATTTTCGGCCTCTCCCAAGAGGTACAAAACGAAATCGGGGATGGTAAAAGATGGCACTAATGCAGATTGCAGAGCCAGGCCAGGCTCAGGTACCCCATCAGCACAAACTGGCAGCTGGTATCGATCTGGGTACCACCAATTCCCTGGTGGCCAGTGTGCGCAGTGGCAAGGCCGCGACCCTGGCGGACGACGAAGGCCGCCATCTGTTGCCCTCCGTGGTGCGTTATCTGGGTGACCGGGTGGAGGTGGGTTATGCCCCCAAGGCGGTTGCCGTGGAAGATCCCCTGAACACCATCGCCTCCGCGAAACGGCTTATCGGGCGTGGTGTGGAGGAGCTCAAGACCCTGGGCAATCGCCTGCCCTACGAGTTCATCCAGGAGGAGGGGAGCGTACCCCGCATCCAAACCGCGGCGGGTGCGGTCACCCCGGTAGAGGTATCCGCCGAGATCCTCAAGGTACTTGCACAACGGGCCGAGAATACCCTGGGTGGAGAGCTGACGGGGGTTGTCATCACGGTGCCCGCCTATTTTGACGATGCCCAGCGTCAGGCTACCAAGGATGCCGCCAAACTGGCAGGCCTGCATGTGTTTAGACTGCTCAACGAGCCTACTGCGGCGGCGGTGGCCTATGGTCTGGATAAGGGCGCCGAAGGGGTCCACGCCATCTATGATCTGGGTGGCGGTACCTTCGATGTCTCCATCCTACGGCTGCACAAGGGGGTCTTCGAGGTGATGGCCACCGGTGGGGACTCCGCCCTGGGCGGTGACGATTTCGATCGGGTGGTGGCGGAATGGATCATGCGACAGGCAGGGATTCAGGACGACGCCGATCATGCTCAGATGCGTCGCTTGATGCGGGATGCCTGCACCGCCAAAGAGGCCCTCAGTGACGCTGAGAGCACGGAAATCAAGGTCGAACTGGCGGACGGCAGTCATTGGGAGGGTCGTCTCGACAGAGGTCAGTTCAACGAACTGGTAGATCCCCTGATCAAGAAGACCGAGATCGCTTGCCGCCGTGCCATGCGTGATGCGCGGTTGAATGCGGATGAAATTCAAGATGTGGTCATGGTGGGGGGTTCCACCCGGGTGCCCCGGGTCAGACAGAAGGTCGGCGAGCTGTTTGGCACAGAACCCCTGGTGGATATGGATCCCGATCGGGTGGTGGCGGTGGGGGCCGCCATCCAGGCGGATATCCTGGCCGGCAATAAGCCGGATGACGAGATGTTGCTGCTGGATGTGATTCCCCTCTCGCTGGGCATTGAGACCATGGGTGGGTTGTCGGAGAAGCTGATCAGCCGCAACACCACCATCCCCGTGGCGCGGGCCCAGGAGTTCACTACCTTCAAGGATGGCCAGACCGCGCTGGCGGTCCATGTGGTGCAGGGCGAGCGGGAGCTGATCAGTGACTGCCGCTCTCTGGCTCGTTTCGAGCTGCGGGGCATTCCGCCCATGGTGGCCGGCGCCGCGCGTATCCGGGTTACCTTTGCGGTGGATGCCGATGGCCTGCTGAGTGTCTCCGCAGTGGAGCAGAGCAGCGGTGTACAGGCCAGTATCGAGGTCAAACCCTCTTATGGTCTGACGGATAACGAGATCGAGACCATGCTGTGTGATTCCATGGCGCATGCCCAGGATGACAAGCAGGCCCGCAGCCTGCGCGAGCAGCAGGTGGATGCGGATCGGGTGATCGAGGCCCTGGAGGCCGCGTTGACGGCGGATGGTGACCGCCTGCTGAATGCCGAAGAGCGGCAGCAGGTCGAAGCGGCCTTGAACGGGTTGCGGACGATTGCCCGATCCGATGACGGCAAGGAGATCAAAAGCGGCATTGAAGCCCTGGAGAGGGCCTGTGGATTCTATGTGGAACGGCGCATGAACCAGAGCATCCAGACAGCCATGTCGGGTCATAATGTTAAAGACTTTGAGTGATCTTTCCGGGAGAAAGCCATGCCTCAATTGATTTTTTTGCCTCATGAAGAGATCTGTCCGGAAGGTGCGGCGTTCGATGTCGAGCCCGGTATCACCATCTGTGACGCAGCCCAGCAGCATGGTGTCGAGATCGAACACGCCTGTGAGAAATCCTGTGCCTGCACCACCTGCCACGTGATCATCCGGGAAGGTTTCGATTCCCTGGGAGAGGCGGAGGAGGCGGAAGATGATCTGCTCGACAAGGCCTGGGGTCTGGAGCCCGAATCCCGCCTGAGCTGTCAGGCAATGGTGGGAGATGAAGACCTGGTGATTGAGATCCCCAAGTACACCATCAATATGGTGTCAGAACACTATTAATTAGCAGACAGGTCGGGCACGGATGTGGCCGACATTCTGTGGCTGATTGCAGCAAATAAAAAAAGCCCTCAGAGGTATTCCTCTGAGGGCTTTTTTACTGTTCAGAAACAAGTCCTGAACGATTCGGTTGCGCAATCGCTCAGCTCATATTGCCGGCTACGAAATCCCAGTTGACGATCTTCCAGAAGGCCTCCAGATAGACTGGGCGGGCGTTACGGTAGTCGATGTAGTAGGCGTGTTCCCAGACGTCGGCGGTGAGCAGGGCCTTCTTGCCGGCGGTCATCGGGGTGCCGGCATTGGAGGTGTTGTAGATCTCCAGACTGCCGTCCTCGTTCTGCACCAGCCAGGTCCAGCCGGAACCGAAGTTGGTGGCGCCGGAGGTGGCAAAGGCCTTCTTGAACTCATCGAAAGAACCGAAGGTGCTGTTGATGGCATCGGCCAGGGCACCAGTCGGGGCATTCTCGTCAGACGGGCTGCGCAGGCAGTTCCAGTAGAAGGTGTGGTTCCATATCTGGGCGGCGTTGTTGAAGATGCCGCCCGCGGACTTCATGATGATCTCTTCCAGAGAGGCGTTCTCGAACTCGGTGCCGGGAACCAGGTTGTTCAGGTTGGTGACGTAGGTGTTGTGGTGTTTGCCATGGTGGAATTCCAGGGTCTCGCTGGAGATTACGGGCTCCAGTGCATCTTTGGCAAAGGGCAGGGCGGGCAGTTCATGGGCCATGGTTGAATACTCCTTAGATTGGCTGAGTCATTGAACGTTTCGGGATTCGATAGTAACGAATCGATTAAAAACCTAGTAGAATGGTCGGCAATTCTATCGGTGCTCGATTGCCGATGCAATACTGAAGATTGTAAGGGAGAATATATTCTTGAATTTTAATGCCTACCGCTATGGATTCTATTGAACTCAACATCTTCGCGTCGCGCCTGGAGGCGGTCTGCGACGAGATGGGCGCGGTACTGCGCAATGCGGCCTTTTCCCCGAACATTCGCGATCGTCTCGATTTCTCCTGTGCGGTATTCGATGCCCGGGGCGAGCTTTGTGCCCAGGCCGCCCATATACCGGTGCATCTTGGCAGTATGGCCTATGCCATCCAGGGCATTGTCTCGGGCATCGAGTGGCATCCCGGCGATATGGTGGTACTCAATGACCCGTTCCTTGGCGGGACCCATCTGCCCGATGTGACCCTGATCGCGCCGCTTTTTACCCAAGAACGGCTCATCGCGTTCTTAGTGAACCGCGCGCACCATGCGGATATCGGCGCCAATTCGCCTGGTTCCATGCCTGTTTCCAGTCATCTGGACCAGGAAGGCCGGGTTATTCCGCCCGGTCGTTTGCTCAGACGGGGCGAGCTGGACCGGGATTTCCTGCAACAATTAACTGGGGGAAATCGCAATCCCCGTGATTCCACCGGCGACTTTGCCGCCCAGATCAGCGCCAACCGCAGCGGGCTGGAACGGCTGGGTCAAATGGTCAGCGAGTGGGGATGCAGTCGGTTCATCCAGGGGCTCGATGCCCTCAACGCCTATGGCGAAAGGCTGTCCCGTGCTGCCTTGAGCAGGATCCCTGACGGTAAATACCGTTTTACCGATCTGATGGACGACGATGGCCAGGGCAACCGGGATATCCCCATTCAAGTGAAGATCAGCGTCCGGCAGGGAGAGGTGGTGGTGGACTTCGCGGGTACCGCCGCACAGGTGGCGGGCAACATCAACTGCCCCCTGTCGGTGGCCGCTGCTGCTGTGTTCTATGTCTTTCGCTGCCTGATGCCGCCCCAGACCCCGGCCTGCGCCGGAACCTTTCGCCCGATTCACCTGCAGGCGCCGGAGGGGTCGCTGCTCAATGCCCGGCGCCCTGCCGCAGTGGCTGCCGGTAATGTGGAGACCAGCACCCGGGTGGTGGATGTGGTGCTGGGCGCCTTGGCGGAGGTCTTACCGGAAGAGATTCCAGCGGCGAGTCATGGCAGTATGAACAATCTGGCCATGGGCAATGATGGGGCAGAACCCTGGGACTATTACGAGACCATCGGGGGCGGCATGGGCGCCGGGTCTGCCGGAGCCGGGCTGAGTGGGGTACAGACCCACATGACCAATACCCTCAACACCCCCATCGAGGTGGTGGAGACCCGCTTTCCGTTGAGGATCAGTCGCTATGCCATCCGTTTCGGCTCGGGAGGGGGGGGTTGTTATCACGGTGGAGACGGGTTGATTCGGGAGTTCGAGTTCCTCGCGCCGGCCCAGGTCTCCCTGCTTACCGAGCGGCGATCCCATCAACCCTGGGGGATCGCCGGCGGCGAGCCAGGCAAGGCAGGTAGGAACTTGTTGGATGGCGAGAAGCTTCCAGGCAAGATCAGTCTGGAAGTCGCTGCAGGTCAGCATCTGACCATCGAAACCCCCGGTGGTGGTGGGTGGAGGAAGGGAATTTCTCTGTTTCTGGGCGGGATTTAAAATTAAGCTACATAGTATGGAGGAAGCGCAGTGAAACCAAGAATCAGCATGATGACACTCGGCGTCAATGACCTGGCCGCCGCCAGCCAGTTCTATGCGGTGGGACTCGGACTTCCACGCATGCCAATGGATGATGCCAATAATGTCGCCACCCGTGAGGAGTTCGGTCTTGACTGATAAACCCACGTCCAAAGAGCGCCTGCGCAACATTGGCCTGATCGCGCATATCGACGCGGGCAAGACCACCACCACGGAACGCATCCTCTATTATGCGGGACGCACCCATCAGCTCGGTTCGGTGGACGATGGCACCACCGTCACCGACTGGATGGAGCAGGAACGCGAGCGCGGTATCACTATCGTGAATGCGGCCGTTACCGCATATTGGAACGGCCATCAGATCAATCTCATCGACACACCGGGGCATATCGATTTCACCGCTGAGGTGCAGCGGGCTCTGCGGGTGCTGGATGGTGCGGTGGTGGTGTTCGACGCCCTGCAGGGGGTGGAACCGCAGAGTGAAACCGTGTGGCGGCAGGCGGACCGCTACCATGTGCCGCGGCTCTGTTTCATCAACAAGATGGACCGCATCGGCGCCGATTTCACTCGGGCGGTAGCCAGCATTCGTGAGCGGCTCGCCGCCAATCCGGTTCCCCTGCAGATGCCCCTGGGCGCCGAAGTCAGTTTTGCCGGTGTGGTGGATCTGATCACCATGCAGGCGGTGCGCTGGAGCGATGCCCTGGGAGCGAGACGGGAGTATGCGGAGATTCCGTCCGACCTGCTGGAAGCGGCCCGGACCGCACGTGCGGAGATGATCGAAAGAGTTGCGGAGCATGACGATAGCCTGCTGGCCGGCTGGCTGGATGGCATCGACCCCGGGATCGAACAACTCAAGGCGGCTTTGCGTCGCGCCACCCTGGCCAACCGCATCGTGCCGGTGTTGTGCGGTACGGCGCTGAAGAACAAGGGCGTGCAGCCAGTGCTGGATGCGGTGGTCGACTATCTGCCTTCCCCTGTGGATATAGGCGAGATTGAAGGGACCCACCCAGAGTCGGGGAAACCGGTCCAATGCCAACCCAAGGATGAAGACCCACTGAGCGCATTGCTGTTCAAGACAGTGACCGATCCCTATGCGGGACAGCTGGCCTATGTGCGGGTCTATTCCGGCATCCTGAAATCTGGTGCCAAGGTGCTGAATGCCCGGCTGGGTCGCGCGGAAAGGGTCGGTCGGCTGGAGCGGATGTACGCCGCTCATCGGGATCACCTCAAGGAGGTGGGCGCCGGTGACATCGCAGCCATACTCGGGATGAAACAGGCGGTCACCG
The DNA here is from genome assembly GCA_965372385.1 of uncultured Gammaproteobacteria bacterium. Taxonomy (GTDB): domain Bacteria; phylum Pseudomonadota; class Gammaproteobacteria; order Chromatiales; family Chromatiaceae; genus JASJBU01. The sequence continues at coordinate 12,413 of CBDVCD010000073.1, forward strand.
GTGACACCCTGTGTGATCCTGGCCATCCCGTGCTGCTCGAGTCCATCAACTTTCCCGAACCGGTGATTCAGATCACCGTTGCCCCCAGAACGGCAGAGGACAACGATCGACTCGCCGAGGCCTTGCGCCAGCTTGCGGAAGATGACCCGACGTTTCGCTCGGATGTGGATGAAAACACCGGACAGACCATCCTTGCGGGCATGGGCGAATTGCATCTGGAAGTCCTGCTCGACCGTTTGCGGCTAGAGCATGGGGTGAAGGTACTCACCGGCAAGCCCAAGGTTGCCTACAAGGAGACCATCAGCCGATCGGTAGCGCGTGCCGATGAGAGTTTTATTCGCCAG
>CBDVCD010000074.1:0-12751 GCA_965372385.1 uncultured Gammaproteobacteria bacterium
GTGAAAAATCAAGAGGTTAGATTGTTTCAACACTTAACGCAGACATAGCCTAAAAAAAAGCCCCGCAACTGCAACAGTTGCGGGGCCTTATGGTGGTAGGTCAATACGGGGTTTGGGCTTACATCATGCCGCCCATACCTCCCATACCCCCCATGCCGCCCATGTCACCACCCATAGGTGCGGACTCGTCCTTCGCTTCTTCCGCCACCATGCACTCGGTGGTGATCATCAGGCCGGCCACGGAGGCAGCATTCTGCAATGCAGCGCGGGTCACCTTGGTGGGGTCCAGTATACCCATCTCGACCATGTCGCCATACTCGTCGGTGGCGGCGTTGAAGCCGTAGTTGCCTTCACCCTCTCGCACCTTGTTCAGCACCACGGAGTCTTCACCACCGGCGTTGGCCACGATCTGGCGCAACGGCTCTTCCATGGAACGACGGCCGATGGTGATGCCCACATCCTGGTCGTGATTGTCGCCGGTGAGGTTGCCCAGGGCCTGCAGGGCACGCACCAGGGCGACACCGCCGCCAGGCACCACGCCCTCTTCCACCGCCGCACGCGTGGCGTGCAGGGCGTCTTCCACGCGGGCCTTCTTCTCTTTCATTTCGACCTCGGTGGCGGCACCCACCTTGATCACCGCCACACCGCCGGCCAGCTTGGCCACACGCTCCTGCAGCTTTTCACGATCATAGTCAGAGGAGGTCTCCTCGATCTGCGCACGAACCTGCTCGACCCGCGCCTTGATGTCATTCTCCGCGCCAGCGCCGTCGATGAGAGTGGTCTCCTCCTTGGTGATCAAGATCTTCTTGGCAGTACCCAATTCCTGCAGGCTAGCCTTCTCCAGGGAGAGACCCACCTCTTCGGAGATCACCGTGGCGCCAGTGAGGATCGCGATATCCTGCAGCATGGCCTTGCGGCGGTCACCGAAGCCCGGGGCCTTCACCGCAGCTACCTTGACGATGCCTCTCAGGGTGTTGACCACCAGGGTGGCCAGGGCCTCGCCTTCAACGTCCTCGGCAATGATCAGCAGCGGCTTACCCGACTTGGCGACCGCTTCCAGCACCGGCAGCAGGTCACGGATATTGGAGAGCTTCTTGTCATGCAGCAGGATGTAGGGTTCTTCCAGCTCGGCAGTCATGTTCTGTTGATTATTCACGAAGTAGGGGGAGAGGTAGCCACGATCGAACTGCATGCCCTCGACCACGTCCAGTTCGTTATCCAGCGCGGTACCCTCTTCTACGGTGATGACGCCTTCCTTGCCCACCTTCTGCATCGCCTTGGCGATGATATGGCCGATATTCTCGTCAGAGTTGGCGGAGATGGTGCCGACCTGGGCAATCTCTTTGTCGTCGGAGCAGGGACGGGAGATATTCTTTAGCTCTTCCACCGCAGCGGCTGATGCCTTGTCGATACCGCGCTTGAGGTCCATCGGATTCATACCGGCGGCAACCGCCTTCAGGCCTTCGCGCACCATGGCCTGGGCCAGTACGGTAGCGGTCGTGGTGCCGTCACCGGCCACGTCTGAAGTCTGGGAAGCGACCTCTTTCACCATCTGCGCACCCATGTTCTCGAACTTGTCGGCGAGCTCGATCTCTTTGGCCACGGAGACGCCGTCCTTGGTGACGGTGGGGGCGCCGAAGGACTTCTCCAGCACCACGTTACGGCCCTTGGGTCCCAGAGTAATCTTCACGGCGTTGGCCAGGATATTCACGCCCGTCATCATGCGGTTACGGGCGTCATCGGAAAACTTAACTTCTTTTGCAGTCATTGATCTTAGTTCCTTAGGAAATAGAAAAAATCGTCACTCCGCGGCATCACTCTTGCCGCAGAAATCCGGCAGTGGACGAGTTCGAGGTCAGGCTTCGATAACACCCATGATGTCCTCTTCGCGCATCACGAGGACCTCTTCACCACCGACCTTGACCTCAGTGCCGGAGTATTTCCCGAACAGCACCTTGTCACCGACCTTCACATCCAGCGGACTAACCTCACCCTTATCGTTGACCTTACCCTTGCCAACAGCCAGCACCTCGCCTTCAACCGGCTTTTCGGTGGCGGCGTCGGGGAGCACGATGCCACCAGGGCTGGTGCGCTCTTCTTCCATACGACGAACAATCACACGATCGTGCAGCGGACGAATATTCATCTACTGATTTCTCCTGATTTGGTTATTAAAAGGATTGAAAAATGTCCTTCGGGCAAATTATTAGCACTCACCCAAACTGAGTGCTAATAATAGGGGCAAATCTTCGAGAGTCAAGGGCTAGGAGGCTGTCGGGCAAAAGCGCCATGTTGCCCGGTGTATTTCGGAACTCCAGTTTCGCTAAACGATCCTGGAATCCGAACATTTCAGGGTACCGGAGCCACGGAATGTCGGGCACATCTTTGCTCGACCTACCTGGTTGTATGATGCTGGCAAACCTGCAACTGGAGAGGTTATGCCATTTCTGCTGGCTCGCCGATGAGTTAAAGTCATCCCATCGACAAAACAAGCTATGCTATCGGCATTAATGAAAAACCCCCTCTATGCTGGCGCAAATGACCGGACCGCTCCGGCACTCTGCCCAATGATGAGACAATGGAAAGTGTGAGATGAATACCTTCCCCAAAAATGGCATCACCTTCCGGGAGAATGTTGACCAGATGGTCGAGAAGGCCATGGATATTCTCGGTATATCCAAAACCCTGGGAGAGGCCATCAGATCCTGCCGTTCCGTGTTACAGGTCAAATTTCCAGTCAAGATCAACGGTGAGGTGAAGGTTTTCACCGGTTGGCGGGCCATCCACAGCGAGCACCTGCTGCCCACCAAGGGTGGCATTCGTTTTGCCCCCATCGTCTCCCAGGACGAGGTCGAGGCACTGGCTGCCCTGATGACCTATAAGTGTGCCCTGGCGGATGTCCCCTTCGGCGGCTCCAAGGGTGGTCTGTTGATTGATCCCCGGGAGTACGCTGAGGAGGATCTGCGCAAGATCGTCAGCCGCTTCACCCTCAACCTGGCGGCGAAGGGGTTTCTCTCCCCGGCCACCAGCGTACCCGCTCCAGACATGGGCACCGGTGAGCGCGAGATGGCCTGGATGGCGGAGACCTACCGACAGCTGTATCCCGAGGACATCAACAGCAATGCCTGTGTGACCGGCAAGCCGATCGATCATGGCGGCATCGCCGGACGCACCGAGGCCACGGGCAGAGGTATTCAGTACGCGATTCAGGAGTTTTTCCGCCACCCGGATGATGTCAAGGAATCCGGATGTGAGGACGGACTCTGCAACCAGCGTATTGTCATCCAGGGGTTCGGCAACGTGGGCTACCATGTCGCAAAGTTCCTGGTTGAGAAGGACAATGTCTTGGTGACCGGCGTCATCGTCTCCAACGGGGCCATCATCAACCTGGACGGACTCGATATCGAGGCACTGCATCAATATTACCTCGAGTATCGGACCCTGCAGGGCTTCCCCGGGAGTACCTTCATTGAGCATGGCAGCCAGGTGCTGGAGATGGAGTGCGACATCCTGATTCTTGCCGCGCTGGAGGCACAGGTTTGTGGCGATAACGCGGAGCGGATTCGCGCCAAACTGATCGTGGAGGGTGCCAACGGCCCGGTTACCTGTGAAGGTGAACGGATTCTCGCCAGCCGGGGCATCCCGATTCTACCGGACATCTATGTCAATTCCGGTGGCGTGGTCGTCTCCTATTTCGAATGGACCAAGAACATCTCCCATATGCGCTTCGGCCGGCTGCAGCGGCGCTATGTAGAGACCCGGGCGATGCATCATCTGACCGCGCTGGAATCCCTCACCGGCCAGCAGGTACCGGACTGGATGCGCAAGGAGATCGTGCAGGGGGCCAGTGAACTGGACCTGGTGCGCTCCGGTCTGGATGACACCATGCGGGAGGCCTACCGACAGATCCGCGAGGTGATGGCGGAGAGTGATGAGATCGACGATATGCGCACCGCCGCCTACGTGATTGCAGTGGGCAAGATCGCCCGCTGGTACCGCCTCCAGGGTATCAGCTGAGTTGCCGTCCAATGCAGGAAACGGATAGACCGAGTTCCGCAACCCAGTGGCGCAAGCTCGTCGGGCTGTTCGTCGGCCCCGCCGTTTTTCTCCTGCTGTTGTTGCAATCACCACCTGAGGCCATGCCCGCCACGGCCTGGGGGGTGACCGCCGTCGCCCTGTGGATGGCCATCTGGTGGATCAGCGAAGCGATTCCCATCCCCGCCACCGCCTTGCTGCCGATCGTCTGTTTTCCGATCCTGGGCGTGGCCGAGGTCTCGGCGGTTACCCGGAACTATGCCCACCATCTGATCTTTCTGTTCCTCGGTGGCTTCTGGATTGCCATCGCCATGGAGCGATGGAATCTGCACCGGCGCATCGCATTGGTTATCCTGCGTCTGGTAGGCACCCGCGCCGACCGGATCGTGCTGGGTTTCATGCTGGCCACGGCCTTTCTCTCCATGTGGATCAGCAATACCGCCACCGCTATGCTGATGTTACCCATCGCCATGGCCGTGATCACCAAGGCCAAGGTGGAAAAACACTCCCGCTTCGCCACCTCCCTGATGCTCGGCATCGCCTATGCGGCCTCGATCGGCGGTGTGGCCACCCTGATCGGCACCCCGCCCAATGCGATCCTGGCGGGGGTGGTGGAAAGCCTGTTCGGAGAGAGGATCACCTTCGGCAAATGGTTCCTGTTCGGTTTGCCGCTGGCAGCGACCATGCTCCTCTGGTGCTGGATCTATCTCACCCGCATCGCCCTGCCCAGTGAATTCCGGGAGATCGAGACCGGCGAATCGATCATTCGGACAGAATTACAGGCACTGGGAGCCACCTCACGGGAAGAGCGCTGGGTTTTGGCTGTATTTACCACGGTTGCCCTGCTCTGGCTCTTCAAAGGGCTGATTCCTGTTCCAGCCATCCAGTCCCTGCAGGATTCCACCATCGCCATCAGCGGTGCCCTGCTGCTGTTCATGATTCCCGTGGACCTCAAACAGGGCCTGTTTCTGCTCGACTGGAAGAGCGCCGTACGGGTCCCCTGGGAGATTATCCTCCTGTTCGGCGGGGGATTCGCCTTGGCCCATGGCTTCGAACAGAGCGGACTGACCAGCTGGATCGGCAACCGCCTGGCGTTTCTCAGCGGTGCGCATTGGCTCTTGATCCTGCTGACCATTACGGCCATAACCATTTTCCTGACCGAGGTGACCTCCAACACCGCCTCCGCGAGCATGCTGCTGCCGATCATTGCCAGCCTCTCGGTCGGCGTTGGAGTGCATCCTTTCGGGCCGATGGTCGCCGCGGCACTGGCGGCCTCCTTTGCCTTCATGCTACCGGTGGCAACGCCGCCCAACGCCATCGTCTACGCCAGCGGGCGGGTCAGCATTCCCCAGATGGCCCGAACGGGTTTCTGGCTCAATCTGTCTGGGATACTGCTGATATTGATCTTTGTTGGCCTGATCCTGCCCTGGCTGTGGGATTTTTCACCGGCATCAATACCAGCCGAATTGCTGAAAACCGATCCACACGCCTAGTTTTCCGCCAAGAACCTGCTCATGAATAGGACCCAGATACGCCGTCACCAGCTACGCAATGCGATCCAGTCCCTGTTGCTGGTAGTTGCCTTGGGCGGGCTCTGCGCCTGGCTGGCCTGGTATATCGGCGGCGTGCCCCTGGCCCTGTTCACCGCTGCATTCATCCTGTTGACCTATCAGCTGAATCCTGTCGCTTCACCACAATTGGCCATGCGGCTGTTTCGTGGCCAGCCGCTGATGCCAGAGCAGGCGCCTGAGCTTTACCAGATCCTGCAAGAGCTGGCCCGGCGGGCGGGTTTATCTAAGCTACCTCTGCTCTACTATATTCCATCCAATGTCATGAATGCCTTTACCACCGGGTCAACGAAAGACGCGGCCATCAGCCTTTCGGATGGGTTGTTGCGCCGCATGGAACTACGCGAGCTGGCGGCCATCTTGGGACATGAGCTGATGCATATCGTCAACCAGGATACCCGCATGATGGCCTTTGCTGATCTGACCAGCCGGATCACCGGCTTTTTCTCCCTGACCGGGCAGATCCTGCTGCTGATCAACTTGCCGCTCTACCTGTTCAGCGATGCATCCCTGCCCTGGGGGCCGATCATGCTGCTGCTGGCCGCCCCCTCCATCAGTGCACTGGCGCAACTCGCCCTCTCCCGCGCCCGGGAGTATGACGCCGACCTGGGTTCCGCCGAACTCACCGGTGACCCACTCGCCCTCGCCTCGGCCCTGAGCAAGATGGAACCACCCCGCCACCGGCTGCTGGAGCAGATCCTGCTACCTGGGCCACGCATTCCAGATCCCTCGCTGCTGCGCACCCATCCACCCACGGAGGAGCGGGTGCGGCGGCTGATGGAACTGGCGGAGAGACAACCTGAGCGACGCCCTGTAATTATTTCTCAGGAGGATCTGCGCCATCTGATCGCGCAACAGCCATTTCGCGCCCGCTGGCATCGCAATGGGATGTGGTATTAATAGCTGCAGAAGTCAATATTGAATACCAGACAAACAGATAACATAGCGCCCTACCTCCACGAATTCGCCACCCTATATATGAGCAGCCCGTTATGCACGACCCGTCAAAACCCTCCTCGTCCAAGGACTCACTCGACGATCTCAACAGCCGTCTCAAGGCCTTTGCCCAGAGCCGGAATTGGGAGCAGTTCCATAACCCGAAAAACCTCTCCATGGCGATGATCGCCGAATGCGCGGAGCTGGTTGAACACTTTCAGTGGTTGACCCCGGAGCAGAGCATGAACCTGCCGACGGACAAGCTGGAGGAGGTCTCGCTGGAGATGGCGGATATCCTGATCTACCTGATCCGCTGTGCCGAACGGCTGGATATCGACCTGATCGACGCGGCCAACCGCAAGATCGCCATCAACGAGGCCCGCTATCCCACCGAAAAGGTCTACGGTGATGCACGCCGGGCCTCCGAGTACGACTAACCGTTTTATCAATAGATCATAGGTAATCGCATACGAGTGATCTCGACCGTCGGCGGGAGGGATCCCGCCGCCGAGCGTACAGGGACGTATTCACAGCGTGTCGTGATCGCTTGTATACGATTACTTAGGGAACGATCAATAGCAAGCCTTCAGTCGAGCGCGGATTTCCACCAATCCCAGCTCACGCAGCTTTTCCATGTTGCGTTGGGGGATCAGTTCCGGGTCTGGATATCCTGTCAGGGCCTGCTCCAGGGACGCCTCACGGATCAGATGGAACATGGGATAGGGCGAGCGGTTGGTATAGTTGGCCGGATCGTCCACTTCCGCACCCTCGAACTGGTAGTCAGGGTGGAAACTGGCCAATTGCAGCACCCCATCCAGTCCGGCCTCGGGGATTACCGCATCCACCGCATAGAGCAGCTCCAGATAATCATCGAAGGCCTCCAGCCCCTGGGGAACGATGAATAGACTGGTCTCGGTCTCCTCCGCGGGGATACCAACCAACTGCCCCATCTCGGCCAGCAGCGCCCGATAGATATTCTCGAACTGCGTCTCCCCACAGACCCGATAGCGGATGCGCCCCATCTTCAATGGCATGGCGGCAAAGGGACAAAGGTTCAAACCCACCACCAGATCACGCACCCAAAGCTCGGTGGCCCTGGCGACACGACTAGGATCCATCTGCTAGCTCCGAAACCTGCAGCCTCATGCCGAGCGACAACTGCCCCTCCCCATCATGCAGCAGATTCTGACCAAAATAGACCTTGTTGCCCCGGCGCCGATAGCTGCTGAGGGTCTTGAGGGGTTCGGCACCCCGCTCCGCCGTTTGCGGATCGATGGTGGTGATGATGCAACGGGAGCAGGTTTTGACCAGGCGCAGTCCCAATTCACCGATGTGTATCCTGGCCCAGCCGTCCTCTGCATAGGGCTCACAACCACTCACCACCAGATTGGGCCGAAAACGGCTCATCGGCAGCGAAACAGCCATTCTGCTGTTGAGGTCCGCCAGTGAGGCTTCAGAGATCAACAACAAGGGGAAACCGTCCGAGAAGGCGGTTTGATCAGTTGGGCCCGCATAGTCCGGATCGACCCGCCTTATCACATCATCCGGCATATAGACCAAGCGACAGGCCTGGCCCAGCAGAGCGCTCAACCAGACGTCCGCCTCCAACCCGCAATGCAGGGCCTCACAACTGTCTTCCCAGACCTTCACCTTGAGCCGATCACCCCGGGTCGGCCTGAGCGGCAGCTGCAGATCCGACTGCCCCACAGCCTGCAGAATCAGCTCATCGCCAGCGATCCGCTGCCGGATCAGCGCCATGCGCGGTAGACGCCGCTGGCTGAGGAAGACCCCTGCGTCATCCACCAGCATCCAGCGTCGGTCATGCACCAGACCGAATCGGTCCAATCCGGATTGCGCAAGGGGGATACCTGCCAGGGATTTCACCGGGTAGATGGTGAGCCCGGAAAGGGTGATATCGGTCATCCGTCAACTCCACGCAGGAAGGTTAAAATCAATCACCATGCAAACCTTCATTCCTCGAAATACCGGCCGATGACTATGGGAGGTAATGAACTATAAAGCCCAACTCCGCCAGATGCCAACCCGACGACCCAGGAGATAAACCGCATGGATATCGTGCCCTATCTGAAATTGATGGTGCAGAAGAATGGATCCGATCTCTTTTTCAGTACCGGCGCGCCACCGAATCTGAAGGCCGAGGGCGAGACCCGTCCCATCGGTTCCTCGCCTCTGCAAGCCGGGCAGGTACGCAAACTTGCCTACGGGGTGATGAGCGACGCACAGATCAAGGAGTTCGAATCCACTCTAGAGTGTAACCTGGCCATCTCGATCAGCAACCTGGGACGCTTCCGCGTGAATGTCTTCAGACAGCGCGGCGATGCGGCGATGGTGATTCGTTACATCAAGGGTGTCATCCCACCGGTAGAGGCACTCAATCTGCCGGTCATTCTCAAGGAGCTGATCATGGAGCCGCGCGGCCTGATCCTGGTGGTAGGCTCCACCGGCTCGGGTAAGTCCACCACCCTGGCCTCCATGATCGAACACCGTAATCAACACAAGGCGGGGCATATCCTCACCATCGAGGATCCCATCGAGTATCTCTACACGCATAAGAAATCGGTGGTGGATCAGCGTGAGGTAGGCATAGATACCCTCTCCTATGAGAATGCCCTGAAAAACGCCATGCGTGAGGCACCGGACGTGATCCTGATCGGCGAGATCCGGGATATGTCCAACATGCAGCATGCAGTGGCCTATGCGGAGACCGGCCATCTCTGCCTTTCTACCCTGCATGCCAACAACGCCAACCAGGCCCTCGACCGTATCATCAACTTCTTTCCCGACAGCGCCCAGAACCAGCTCTACATGGATCTCTCCCTGAATCTGCGGGCGGTGATCTCCCAGCGCCTGGTAAAAGGCAAGAATGGCCAGCGCCTGCCGGCGGTGGAGATCATGCTGCTCAGCACCTACATCTCGGATCTGATTAAGAAGGGTGATATCCATGCGATTAAAGAGGTAATGGAGCAGGGCACGGAACGGGGCATGCAGACCTTTGACCAATCCCTCTATAAACTCTACCAGGAGGGCAAGATCACTCTGGAAGAGGCGCTGAGCAACGCGGACTCCCGCAACAACCTCTCCCTGAAGATTCGCCTCTCCGACAACGACGACCTCGAGGTACCCGGCGGTCTGAGCATGCATGAAGAGGAATTTTAAGCGAAAGGCAAGCAAAACCAAGCCTATTGGAGGTTTACAGAGAGTCAGATTTATTTCAACCGCACTCCCTTGACTGGCGTTAACCCGCCTATCGCCGGCATAATAGAGTTATTGTAAGCACTATCGGATCAATGACTCATGTCTGCAAAACACCAGAACATCCATCCCAAAAACAGTGACCCTTGTCAAAAGGTCATGACCCATCTATCGCCGTTGAGGATGGACAGCGAAGCAATCTCCTACGACTTCCAGCGCTATTTTGCCCACACCCTGGGACGGGACGATCGCTGTACCTCCGGCCACTATCCCTATCAGGCACTGGCCATGGCACTGCGTGACCGTTTGATCGAACGTTGGAAAAACTCCCGCAGGGCCTATGTGGAGACGGATTGCAGACGCACCTTCTATCTCTCCCTGGAATTCCTCATGGGCCGCGCCCTCAGCAACACCATGCTCAACCTGGGTGTTACGGACCAGGTGACACAGGCACTCTATGATCTGGGCCTGAGTATCGAAGATATCGAGGACAATGAGCCGGATGCGGGTTTAGGCAACGGCGGCCTGGGGCGGCTCGCCGCCTGCTTTCTCGATAGCTGCGCCACCCTGCAGCTGCCGGTACGTGGCTATGGCCTGCGCTATGAGTACGGCATGTTTCGCCAGCATATTGCGAACGGTCAGCAGATCGAGGATCCGGACCACTGGCTGCGAGACGGCAACCCCTGGGAGCTGGAGCGTCCGGAATATACCCAGCGTATCCAATTCGGCGGGCATACTGAACAATACGATGGGGCGCCTCACTGGGTAGACACCCACGATGTGCTGGCAGTGCCCTACGACATCCCGGTACCGGGCTTCCGTAACGGCACAGTCAACACCCTGCGTCTGTGGAAAGCCGCCGCCACCGATGAGTTCGACCTGGGGGAATTCAATGCCGGCGGTTACGCGGAATCGGTGGAGGCCAAGAACCATGCGGAGCATATCACCATGGTACTCTACCCCAATGACGCCAGTGAAAACGGTAAAGAGCTGCGGCTACGTCAGCAGTACTTTCTCGCCGCCGCCAGCCTCAAGGATGTGATACGTGAGTGGAAAGAGAACCACCAGGGCTTCGATGGGTTTGCCGAGAAAAACTGTTTCCAGCTGAACGATACTCACCCGAGTATTTCAGTCGCAGAGTTGATGCGCCAGCTGATGGACGAGCAGCATTTGAACTGGGATAAAGCCTGGCAGATCACCAACCGGACGATGGCCTATACCAACCATACCCTGCTGCCCGAGGCTCTGGAGCGTTGGCCGGTGCGGATATTCAAATACCTGCTACCCCGTCTGCTGGAGATTATCTACGAAATCAATGGCCGCTTTCTCAGCCAGGTGGCGCAGCACTGGCCAGGCGATACCGAGCGGATGCGCCGCATGTCGATCATCGAAGAGGGCCATGAGCCGATGGTGCGCATGGCCTATCTAGCGATAGTGGGCAGCTTTTCGGTCAACGGGGTTGCCGAACTGCATACCCAACTGCTCAAGGATGGCCTGTTTCATGACTTTTTCGCACTCTGGCCAAACAAATTCAACAACAAGACCAATGGTGTCACACCTCGCCGCTGGCTCGCAGGCTGCAATCCAGGTCTACGCGATCTGATCGACAAAACCATTGGCAACGGCTGGATATCCCATCTACCCGATCTGGCAAAACTGCAGGACAAGATTGAAGACGCCGAGTTTCGCCGCGAATGGCGAGCAATCAAACAGCAAAACAAGGCCCAACTCGCCGTCATGGTCAAGGAGGATTGTGATGTGGACTTCCCCATCGACGCCATGTTCGATGTCCAGGTCAAACGCATCCACGAGTATAAGCGCCAACTACTCAACATCCTGCATATCATCCACCTCTACAACCGCATCAAGCGGTCCGAAACGGGGAACTGGACCAAACGTTGTGTGCTTATTGGCGGCAAGGCGGCCCCCGGTTATTACATGGCAAAGCTGATCATCAAGCTGACTAACAATGTCGCCAAGGTGATCAACAACGATCCGGATGTCGGAGACCTGCTGAAAGTGGCATTTCTGCCCAACTACCGGGTCTCGGCGATGGAGGTGATCGCACCCGGCGCGGATCTTTCCGAACAGATCTCCACTGCCGGCAAGGAGGCCTCTGGCACCGGTAACATGAAATTCATGATGAACGGCGCCGTCACTATGGGCACCCTGGATGGTGCGAATATCGAGATCCTTGAAGAGGTAGGGAATGACAACTTCTTCCTCTTTGGCCTCACTACCTTGGAGGTAGAGGAGTTGCGTCCCCACTACAACCCGGACGCCATCATCAATCGGGATCCCGCGCTGCAAAAGGTTATGCAATTGCTGGAGAGTGGCTATTTCAACCAGTTCGAAGCTGGCTTGTTCGACCCGATCGTCGAAGCGATCCGGAATCCCTATGATCCCTGGATGACGGCAGCGGATTTTCATGATTATATCAATGCCCAGGAGGAGGCGGCCCAGGCCTATCAGGATCAAGAGCGCTGGCTACGCATGAGCATCATCAACAGCGCCAAGAGCGGTCGTTTCTCCACCGACCGCACCATGGAGGAGTACAACCGGGACATCTGGCGTTTACAGCCAATCCCCATAACCACTCAAGAATGAGCCAGCTCCCGCCTACTCAGCACTGCTGGATCTACCGCAGTCCACGCCGGGACGAGATGTACCTCTACCTGAGCCAGGAGGCACGCTTTGAGGCAGTGCCCGAAGCCCTGCTGCAGCGCTTCGGCGCGCCCAAGCTGGTAATGGAACTGGAACTGCACCCTGAACGGAAACTGGCAAGAGAAGATGTCAATAAAGTTCTGGCGAACCTGCAGACGCAGGGATTTCATCTACAGATGCCACCGGAGATCAAACCGAAGCTGTATCATGGGGAGTGATCTTCGATTCAACTAGAATGGACAGGTTCAACCTAGAACCCTCAGTTGGATGGGATAGAGTTTGCGTTTGTGGTGGTGCAGGTCAAGGCACAATGACGCGGAATAGTTATTCTATTC
>CBDVCD010000075.1:0-12701 GCA_965372385.1 uncultured Gammaproteobacteria bacterium
CGACGCACCCAAATATGAACGTGATCTTCGGACAAATCATTTTTTCCGCAGCCCTTAGCTATCCTGCTTGGTATAGGGGATCACAGGGTCTGCTCGGTCACATCCACATAGAGTTTGATACGCTGTCCTGGCTGCAGGTATTTGCCAGGCAGGCTGTTCCATTTCTTCAGCTCCGCAACCGAGACCCTGAAGCGCTGGGCGATACGCGAGAGGGAGTCGCCCTGGCGCACCTTGTATGAGACGGAATTTTGAATGCCGGCAGGCTGGATATCCAATGCCGAGAGGATGGAAGCTGCTGGTTTGCTAATCCATATCACCAGCTTCTGGCCTGGGCGTATGGGATCGCCAGGCGCCAGACCGTTCCACTTCGCCAGCTGTTTGTAACTGATTTGGTGGGCCTGGGCAATGTTCCAAAGGCTATCGCCTTTTTTCACGATATAGTGTTGTTTGACGCCATTGCGGGGTTTGTTTTGGATCTGTGCCTTGCGCTGGTCAGCGCTGAGGGCGTAGTGGTCGAGTCGTTTGGTGGAAACCGGGATCAACAGGTGTTTGCCCGCACGAATCTTGCTGCCGTGCAGTTTGTTGATCTGCTTGAGCAGCTTCGTGGTGGTGCCGTGGTTTCTGGCGATCTGGCTGAGGCTGTCGCCACTTTTTATCTTGTAACGTTTCCAGCGCAGACGCCTTTCATCGGGTAACTGAGCCAGTTTTTCCAGAAAGCCCGCCACCTTGTTCAGCGGCAGGTGAAGGTGATGCGGTCCGTCAGGATCGGTGGCCCAGCGGTTGAAGCCGGAGTTGAGTTGATAGAGCTGCTGGATAGTGAGGTCGGACATCTCCGCGGCAAGCGCCAGGTCGAGTTGAGAGTCGATATCGATGGTCTCAAAGAAAGGCTCGTCGGGGATGATTTGTAGGGTAATGTCGTGCGCTTCCGGGTTGGCGAAGATCTGACTGATCGCCAGCAGACGAGGCACATAGGCACGGGTCTCTTTGGGCAGCTTCAGTGACCAGAAATCGGTGGGTTTGCCCTTTTGTTTATTTTTACGGATTGCCCGAGAAACGGTGCCGCCCCCTGCATTGTAGGCCGCCAGGGCAAGCTCCCAGTCACCGTCAAACTGTTTGTTGAGCCGTTTGAGATAGTCAAGGGCCGCGTGAGTCGATGTCACCACGTCACGCCGCCCGTCATACCACCAGTTCTGCTTCAGACCATAGATCCGGCCGGTGGATGGAATGAATTGCCAGATACCGGCAGCTCGTCCTGGGGAGTAGGCGAAGGGCTGGAAGGCGCTCTCGACGGCTGGCAGCAGGGCAATCTCTGTCGGCATCTCCCTTTTCTCCAGCTCATCCATGATGAAATGGATATAGGGTCGGGCCCGATTCTGAATACGCTCGATGTAGCCTGGATGTTTGCGGTACCACTGGATTTCAGACATGACCTTGGGGTGATTAGACGCTGTCAGGTCGAACCCGGCTCGCATACGCTCCCAGATATCCACGGGTACTGGCGCTAAACTCTCAACCGGAGTGGCTTCAAGCGTTTCGCCTGGTGCGCTGCTTGGCATCGGCTGAGACGCATGGCCTTGCAGTGGTTCTATGATCTGCCTCTCGGTGGCGGATGCCGGTGGAGCGCTCTCTATCGCTTGACTCTCACCGGCCGGGGGGAGTGTTTGGCATGCGCTGAAGAGGCAAGCAGACAGAAGACTTATGATGGTTAGGGTTAGCCTTGGATAGCGCATGTGCGGGTCGTGTCTTATTTTTCTAATAAACCAGGCGGAAAATAATAACAAACCTGGGTATCATTTCCATCCTGAATTTTCAGATGACCGATTATCTTTTGAATTATGCCTAGAAATCGCATCGATAAACTGGGACCAGGCCGACAAAAACAGTTAACTGTCTGGTTTCAAAGCTATCTTGGCCGATTGTTGGCGGAGCAGGAGTGTCGTTGCCTGGAAAAGCGTGTCGCCAGTCTGTTTGGTTACTACCTTGTGCAGATCGGTTCACTGCATCCCGAACTGGACCTGCTGGGGCCCAGTCCGGTGAAAAACAAGATCGTATTGGATTGCCAGGCGCAGGCTTCCAACCTGTTGGCGGATCCTCTGCAACTTCCCCTGGCGACGGACAGTATAGATGGGGTAGTCATGCATCACGCCCTCGATTTCTCCCCCGATCCCCATCAGGTGCTGCGTGAGGTGGAGCGGGTATTGATTCCCGAGGGTAAGCTGATCCTCATTGGCTTCAATCCCTGGAGTCTGTGGGGATGCTGGCGGCTGTTTCATCCACGGAGTGCAAAACCACCCTGGATCGGGCACTTCTTTACCCTCAAGCGGGTCACTGATTGGCTCGCCCTGCTGGGTTTCGATCTGCGGGGGGTGGACTATCTGAGCTTTCGTCCCCCCATACAAAATCAAGCGATTATGCAGAAGCTGGTTTTTCTGGAAGGGCTGGGGGAGAGAGGCTGGCCGATGCTGGGTGGTGTCTATGTGCTGGAAGCGGTTAAACGCACCCTCACCATGACACCCGTCAGGCCGAAATGGCGGATCGGCAAAAAGGTCCTGCCGGCGGCGGTTGAACCCACCACGAGAAATCTGTAGTGAGTAAATTGGTTGAAATCTTTACCGATGGTGCCTGCAAAGGCAATCCAGGCCCGGGCGGTTGGGGAGCATTACTGAGATATGCAGGGCATGAGAAACAGCTATACGGTGGAGAGTGGTCGACCACCAACAACCGCATGGAACTGATGGCGGTGATCCAGGCACTGCGTGCGTTGACCCGAAAGAGCCGGGTCAGGATCACCACCGATTCCCAGTATGTGAAGAACGGCATCACTCAATGGATTCATGGCTGGAAGCGTAACGGCTGGAAGACCGCCGCCAGACAACCCGTGAAGAATGCGGACTTGTGGCGGGCGCTGGACAGTGAAGTGGCTAGGCATGATGTGGAGTGGGCCTGGGTCAAGGGTCACAGCGGGCATGCGGAAAACGAGCTGGCGGATCAGCTGGCCAATCGTGGCATAGAGGAGTTGCGTCAATGAGCCGTCAGATTGTACTCGACACGGAGACCACGGGTCTGGAGCCGGAGCAGGGGCACAGGATTATCGAGATTGGCTGCGTGGAGATGGTCGAGCGTCGTCTCACTGGCAACAACTTCCATCAATATCTGCAGCCGGACCGGCAGATCGATGCCGCCGCCGTGGAGGTGCATGGCATCACCAATGAGTTTCTCGCCGATAAGCCCAGGTTCGAGGATATGGCAGCGGATTTCATCGAGTATATACGTGGTGCGGAGTTGATCATTCACAACGCCCCATTCGATGTGGGTTTCCTTAATCATGAGCTGAGCAAGCTAGCGGAGAATCCCCTCCGGATTGCGGAGCTGTGTGGCGTGACCGACACCCTGGTGATGGCGAAGAAGATGCATCCGGGGCAGCGCAACAGCCTGGATGCACTGTGTAAACGCTATGATATCGATAACTCCCACCGTGAACTGCACGGGGCGTTGCTGGATGCGGAGATCCTTGCCGACGTCTACCTGCTGATGACTGGAGGTCAGGCATCGTTGATGTTGGGTGGATCAGAACTTGAAGCAGGTGGGGGGCAGTTGGCGGGTGGTATTCGCCGCTTGGCCGCCGAGCGTAAGCCTTTATCAGTGATTCGGGCAACCGCGCAGGAGTTGGAGGCGCATGAATCCAGACTCAATGGGATGGGCGACAATTGTGTCTGGCGACGTTGAGCCAGCCGGCCAGATTCATCAAGGTGTGTCAGATCTGCCGCTGTTGGGGCTTTTCGCCGTGGCTGCCCTGAACGATCTCCTGGAGTCGGGGAATGTCCAGCAGCTGAACATGCTTACGCTCTACCTGTAACAGTCCCTCATCCTGGAAACGGGTAAACAACCGGCTGATCGTCTCGACGGCAAGCCCCAGGTAGTTGCCGATCTCATGTCTCGACATACTGAGAAAAAAGTCGCTGGCGGAGAAGCCCCGTTGCTTGAAGCGGTCGGAAAAACTGAGCAGAAAGGTGGCGAGCCGCTCCTCCGCGCTTTTTTTTCCGAGTAGGGTGAGCATCTCGGTCTCGTGGCCGATTTCGCGGCTCAGCAGACGGTAGATCTGGCGTTGCAGACTGGGAATATGGATGCTGAGGGACTCCAGCTGTTCGAATGGAATATCGCACACCGCGGTGGTTTCGAGCGCTATCGCGGAACAGGTATGCAGGTCGTGCTGGATGGCATCGAGCCCGATCAATTCCCCCGGCAGATGAAAGCCCAATACCTGCTCACTGCCGTCTTCATTTGGGGTATAGGTCTTGATTGAACCGCTGGTGATGACCTTCAGGCTCTGGAAATCGTCGGCCTCACGGAACAGATGATCGCCACGATGGTAAGGGCGACCCCGCTTCACGATGCCGTCGAGCCTCTCAACGTCATCCGGGTCGAGCCCCAAGGGAAGGCATAGCGTGCCCAGGCTGCAATTTTTACAGGCCACCTTGATGTTTTCGAAAGTGATGACTTTTCGGTTAGTCAAGATTCCACTCCAAGCCGGATAGATCAGCATCAATAAATGCTGGAACCCTACTATTCTTTCAGAAATGATTGAGCTGGATCAAGTGGTTTGAGTGAAAATGGAAGGATTTAGGATCGGATCTTGCACAAAAAAAGGCCGCACCCCGAAGGGTGAGGCCTTTACATGCTCTTTCTGACCTAGCTTATTTAGCCGGGGCAGCAGGCGCAGCGGGCATTACAGGAGCGCCATAGCCGTAGGGAGCACCATAGCCGCCGCCGTAAGGGCCGCCACCATAGCCGCCGCCGTAAGGGCCGCCACCATAGCCGCCGCCGTAAGGGCCGCCACCATAACCGTAAGGACCATAACCATACTGGCTGTTGTAACGGTTATAACCGCGACCATAACCGGAACCGCGGCCGCTGGCGCTCATGCCGAAGTCAAAGTCGCCATCGCCCCAGCCGTCGCCCATCCAGTTGTTACCCCAGTTATTGCCGCCATAGCCTGGGCCGCCACCCCACCAGGCGGAAGCGGAAGTGGAAAGAGCGATCAGGGCAGCAGCGCCCGCAACTTTGGAAAACTTCATCATATTTTCATCCTCTTAAGGGTTAGAAAAAAATTAACTACGTTGCTCGTTTTTTCAATCGCATTGGCCCTACCTTGAGACTACAGAGTCAGTATTCATTTACGCTTACGCTCTATAGTTTGCTCGGATCCATGATTGGCAAGGCAGGCAACGGCTTTTCCGCTAGTGATTTTTTGCGAAAAACGCTAAACGATTATAGACCCTGGTCGTGGTTATTCAATAACTGTTTTCCTACCGGGTGCCAACAAGTGCACAATTTCGAATTTTCTGTAGATTGGTTTGAGCGGATGTCGCCATTCTGGTACCGTTTACTCCCGTCCGTTGTCCCTCTTTTTTCCGGCGTTTGATTCCATGACCAGATTCATTTTCATCACGGGCGGTGTCGTATCCTCCCTTGGCAAGGGTATTGCTTCCGCATCCCTCGCGGCCCTGCTCGAGGCCCGCGGCCTGAAGATCACCATGATCAAGCTCGATCCCTATATCAATGTGGATCCGGGTACCATGAGCCCCTTTCAGCATGGTGAGGTGTTCGTTACTGACGATGGGGCGGAGACCGACCTCGATCTTGGCCACTACGAGCGGTTCGTGAGCACCACCATGGGACGTAACAACAATTTTACCACCGGCCAGATTTACGAAAATGTGATCCGCAAGGAGCGCAAGGGCGAGTATCTGGGCGGCACGGTGCAGGTGATCCCGCATATCACCAACGAGATCAAGGAGAGTGTGCTGCTGGGGGCCAACGAGGCGGATATCTGTCTGGTCGAGATTGGCGGTACCGTGGGTGATATCGAATCCCTGCCTTTTCTGGAGGCGATTCGCCAGATGCGGGTGGAGATGGGCAGCCAGCGTGTGCTGTTTATGCACCTGACCCTGGTGCCCTATATCAAGACATCAGGCGAGATCAAAACCAAGCCGACCCAGCACTCGGTGAAAGAGTTGCGCTCCATCGGTATTCAACCCGACATCCTGGTCTGTCGTTCCGAGCAACCGCTGCCCGATGCGGAGCGCAAGAAGATTGCCCTGTTCACCAATGTGCCTGAGGAAGCCGTCATCTCCGCCGTGGATGCGGATTCCATCTATCGCGTGCCCATGCTGTTGCATGCCCAGGGGATGGATGAAATCGTCAACCAGCGCTTCGGGCTCGATCTGCCGGCCGCTGATCTAAGCGAGTGGCAGGCCTTTCTCGACGGGCTTGATAGTCTGCGGGAGGAGGTGGACATTGCCATGGTGGGTAAGTATGTCCATCTAACCGAGGCCTACAAATCTCTCTCCGAGGCCCTGGGGCATGCAGGGGTACACTCCGGCAGCCGGGTGAATATCCACTATGTCGATTCTGAACAGCTGGAGATCGAAGAGGAACTGAAGGCCCTGGAGGGAATGGACGCCATTCTGGTCCCCGGCGGTTTTGGCGAGCGGGGCGTCGAAGGCAAGATAGCCGCCGCCCGCTTTGCCCGGGAGAATGGCATCCCTTATCTGGGCATATGTCTTGGCATGCAGGTGGCGGTGATCGAATTTGCGCGCAATGTGGCCGGGTTGGCCGACGCCCACAGTACTGAGTTCAGCCGGGCCACACCCCATCCGGTCATAGCCCTGATTACCGAATGGCTTAACTCAGACGGTAAAAAGGAGACCCGCACTAAGCACTCCGACCTGGGTGGCAGCATGCGGCTGGGCGGTCAGGAGTGCCGTCTGGAAGCGGGTGCTCGCACCCGTGAACTCTACGGTAAGGAGGTAATCGTGGAGCGACATCGCCACCGCTATGAGTTCAACAACAGTTATCAGGACCGCATCGTCACCGCCGGTATGAAGATTGCGGGCCGTTCGGTGGATGGTCGCCTGGTGGAGATTGTGGAGATCCCGGACCACCCCTGGTTCATCGCCTGCCAGTTCCATCCCGAATTCACCTCCACCCCCCGCTACGGTCATCCGTTGTTTACCGGATTCATCGAGGCGGCCAGAAAACATCGGGATGAACGCTCATGAATCTGTGTGGATTTGAAGTCGGTCTGGATAGGCCACTGTTTCTCATCGCCGGGCCTTGCGTCATCGAAAGCGAACAACTGGCCCTGGACACGGCCGGGCAACTCAAGGAGTTGACCAAGGGGTTGGGCATTCCTTTCATCTATAAGTCCTCCTTCGATAAGGCGAATCGCTCAGCAGGAAGTAGTTTTCGTGGGCCTGGACTTGAGGAAGGCCTGAGGATATTGGAGACCGTGCGTGAGCAGGTCAGGGTGCCGGTGCTTACCGATGTCCATGAAGATACCCCCCTCGGTGAGGTGGCGGATGTGGTGGATGTGCTGCAGACCCCGGCCTTTCTCTGCCGTCAGACCAATTTTATCCAGAATGTGGCGATACAGGGTAAACCGGTCAATATCAAGAAGGGCCAGTTTCTCGCCCCCTGGGACATGCAGCATGTGGTCAATAAAGCCCGGGCTGAGGGCAATGATCAGATCATGGTCTGTGAACGGGGTGTCTCCTTTGGTTACAACAACCTGGTCTCCGATATGCGCTCCTTGGCGGTGATGCGTGATACCGGCTGTCCGGTAGTATTTGATGCCACCCACTCGGTGCAGCTGCCAGGCGGGCAGGGCGCCAGCTCTGGCGGACAGCGGGAGTTCGTGCCGGTGTTGGCGCGGGCCGCGGTTGCCGCGGGTATTTCAGGTCTCTTTATGGAGACTCACCCTGAACCCGAGAAGGCATTGAGTGATGGTCCCAACTCCTGGCCACTCGGGCGTATCCGTGAACTGCTTGAGACCCTGATGACATTAGACAGCACGGTTAAACAGCAGGGGCTCATTGAGATGCGGCTGTGAACCGGAGCTGACATGTTCCAGTAATAAATCCGTGATAGATATAGTTGTCCAAAATAATTTAAAAGGGGGTAGTCAACTAGCGCCTCCAGCCACGAGATATTGTGATGCGTAGATGTCGATTTACAATATCGGCACAACATGTAGGTTGAGGAGGTGCTAATTAACCACCCCCCTTAATTTAATAGCTATAGACAATTTTTAATACTAACCAATAAGCTGGAGTCGTTATGTCTGAAATAGTTGATATTCGTGGGCGGGAAATCCTGGATTCAAGGGGCAACCCCACGATCGAGGCCGATGTCATTACTGCCGATGGGGCAATCGGACGTGCCATGGTGCCGTCCGGTGCCTCCACCGGTTCCCGCGAGGCCCTGGAGTTGCGGGATGGAGACAAGAGTCGTTACCTGGGCAAAGGGGTGTTGCAGGCCGTCTCCAACGTCAACGGCGCGCTACGTGATGCCCTGATTGGCATGGAAGTGGCCGACCAGACGACGCTGGACAACCGTATGCTGGAACTGGACGGCACCGAGAACAAGGGGAAACTGGGGGCCAACGCCCTGTTGGGTATCTCTCTGGCGGCGGCTCATGCGACGGCTCAGGAGCGTGCACTGCCCCTCTACCGTTCCCTCTCCGCCGGTCCCTACCGCCTGCCGGTACCCATGATGAATATCATCAACGGTGGTGCTCATGCACAGAATTCGGTAGACCTGCAGGAGTTCATGATCCTGCCGGTGGGAGCCGGTTCCATGCGTGAAGCGGTACGTTACGGCGCAGAGGTCTTTCACGCCCTGAAGAGCGTTCTGAGTGGTCGTGGCATGGCCACCGGGGTAGGTGACGAAGGTGGTTTTGCCCCTGATCTGCCCTCCAATGAAGCAGCCATCGAGGTGATCCTGGAGGCGATCGGCAAGGCTGGATTCGAGGTGGGCAGGGACATCTATCTGGGACTGGATGTGGCCAGCTCCGAGTTCTACGAGGATGGGGTCTACAACCTGGCCTCCGAAGGCCGCAAGTTCAGCGCCGAGGAGTTCACCGACTACCTGGCCGGCTGGGTCGATCAGTACCCGATCATCTCCATCGAGGATGGTATGGATGAGAGCGACTGGGATGGCTGGAAGTATCACACCGAAAAACTGGGCGGCAAGGTACAGCTGGTAGGCGACGATCTGTTCGTTACCAATACCAAGATCCTGGAACGTGGCATCAACGAGAAGGTCGCCAACTCCATTCTCATCAAGGTCAACCAGATCGGTACCCTCACCGAGACCCTGGCGGCGATAGAGATGGCGCGCAAGGCCGGCTACAGCGCGGTGGTCTCACACCGTTCCGGTGAGACCGAGGACACCACAATCGCCGATCTGGTGGTGGCGACCAATACCGGGCAGATCAAGACCGGGTCACTCTCCCGTTCAGATCGGGTGGCCAAGTACAACCAGCTGATGCGTATCGAGGATCAACTGGGTGACGAGGCGGTCTATGCCGGGGCCGAGGCCTTTCCGGTAAAGATTTGACCGGTTCTTGGTCCGCAAATAAACGCTAATGAACGCGAATAAATTTGCGTTTATTAGCGGATTTATGGACCACTAGCAAGCCATTTTGGTATTTCTTTCATTGAAGCATGCGTATCCTCATCGCCATCCTGCTGATCGTGTTTGTGATGTTGCAGTATCGCCTCTGGGTGGGGAAGGGCAGTCTGGCGGAGGTGACCAATCTCCAACAGGAGATCACCCTGCTGAACCAGGAGCTGGTCAAACTCCGGGAGCGAAACCGCACCCTGCAGGCCGAAGTGGAGGATCTGCGCAGCGGGCAATCCGCCATTGAGGAGCGTGCCCGCAGCGAATTGGGCATGATCAAGGAGGGAGAGATCTTTTACCAGGTCGTCGATGCCCCGGCTGCTAGTACTCCTTCAAGGTAATAAATTAGGCTGCAGCCAGCCAGGAAGCGGTAAGCTGCTAGGCGCGCGACCGTAGGACTAGCCGTCGCTAATTCAAGGGAGCGCAACAACGCAAATGACCGATTCCTGACTGGCCCGAAGGGAGCGCCCCAAATCGGCCAATGCGGCGTTGCAGTCCTTGAAAAGGGCCTGCCATTCTCTGCGGACTGCGCCTTGCCTTGGCCGATTTGGGAAGCTCTGCATCCTAAGTTATTACCTTGAAGGAGTACTGGGCATGAGTAGAAGATTCTGGGCGGTTGTACCCGCTGCGGGGGCAGGCAAACGCATGGCCAGTGAGGTGCCGAAACAGTATCTCCCATTGCATGGCCAGCGGGTGATCGAGCATACCCTGGATCGTCTGTTATCCGAGCCGAGGATAGAGGCGGTCTATGTGGCTCTTTCGCCGAATGATGCATGGTGGGTCTCCACGGTGCATGCCAACACACCCCGGGTGATCCGCATAAACGGTGGTGCCGAACGTTGTCACTCGGTACTCAATGCCCTTGATCTTCTGCAGCACAAGGCGGACCCACAGGACTGGGTGTTGGTGCACGATGCCGCAAGACCCTGTTTGAGCAGGGAAGACCTGGAGCGGTTGATCTGTATGCTGGAGAATGACCCGGTGGGTGGGCTCCTCGGTGTGCCGGTGCATGACACCATGAAAAGAGTGGATGAGAGTGGCAGGGTGGAAACCAGCGTGCCCAGGGATCGGCTTTGGCACGCCTACACACCGCAGATGTTTCGCCTTGAGGCGTTAGGTGCCGCGCTGCGGGCTGCCCTGGAACAAGGTTTGCTGGTGACCGACGATGCCAGTGCCATGGAACTGGCTGGTTACCAGCCAACAATGGTTGAGGGAGACTCGGATAATATCAAGATCACCCGGCCTGCTGACTTAGCCCTGGCTGAATTCTACTTGGCCCGCCAATCACTCCCCTGAGAGTAGCGCCTATTGCGCTTGAGGCTTTCTTTTGCCGCCAACGGTCTTTCATGCCTGGTCCAGATATCTGTTTGACAATATGGTGAAAATAACATTTGTAATGATCCTAGAAAGCGCAGTTGACCGCGCTGAGTATGGGATGTAATCAGACAATATTTTGCGGTTTAGATAACGCACCCTTTACGGTGAAATGGGGAGGTAGGATGCGGATTGGTCAGGGTTATGATGCCCATCGGTTTGAAGATGGCGGCAGACTGGTGTTGGGTGGGGTGGAAATAGCACAGGATCAGGGACTCAAGGCCCATTCGGATGGGGACGTGCTGATCCATGCCTTGTGTGATGCCTTGCTGGGCGCCGCTGGCCTGGGGGATATCGGGCGCCATTTTCCTGATTCCAAGGCAGAGTATGCGGGCATCGATAGCCGGATCCTGCTGCGAACCGTCGTGGAGCGGCTGCATGTGGCAGGCCTCAGGGTCGGCAATGCGGATCTCACGGCCGTGGCTCAGCGGCCCAAGCTCGCCCCCTACATTGAGACCATGCGGGGCCGTTTGGCCGCTGATCTGCAGGTCGATGTCTGCCGGGTCAACGTCAAGGCAACCACCACCGAGGGCATGGGCTTCACCGGACGGGGCGAGGGCATCGCCGCCTATGCAGTCGTCCTGCTAGAGGAGTAGACCGATTGTCCGGTCATGTCTGGCAAACCCTAGCTGAGATGCCTTGTGCCTTCGGTGGACCTGTGGGTAAGGGTATCATTCGCTCCACCTCCGATGATTTTCGGGTCGATGAGATACTGGGCTTTGAACCGGATGGGGAGGGCGAACATGCCCTGCTGCATCTGCGCAAGCGGGAGACTAATACCATCTGGCTGGCCAGACAGATTGCCAAGCTGGCCAGGGTTCCCAATCGGGATGTGAGCTATGCAGGGTTGAAGGACCGTCATGCAGTGACCAGCCAGTGGTTCTCAGTGCGCCTGGCCGGTCAGCCGGAACCGGATTGGCGGGCGTTGGAGTCGGAGCAGATAGAGCTGCTCAGGGCCGAGCGGCACCGGCGCAAGTTACGCACAGGTACCCTGCGTGGTAACCGATTCCGCCTGCTGATTCGCGAGCTGAACGCCGATTCGAGTGGGCTGGAACAGCGTCTGCGGCAGATCCGGCGGGCCGGCATACCCAACTATTTTGGCGAACAGCGTTTCGGCCATGACTACGGTAACCTGGATCAGGCGACGGCCCTATTCGAACGCAGGTTGGGTAAGATCGACCGCAAACTACGTGGCCTGTTGATCTCCGCCGCCCGCTCTCAGCTCTTCAACCAGGTGCTGGCTGCCCGTATCGAGCAGGGCAACTGGAATCGAGCCATGTCGGGGGACTTTATGAAACTGGCGGGCAGCCGTTCCGGTTTTCCCATCGAAGTGGTGGACGAGACCATCAGCAAACGCTGCCGGGAGTTGGATATCCACCCCTCCGGTCCACTTTGGGGGCGTGGCTCTCCATTGGTGAGCGGTGAGTCACTGCAGCTTGAAGATGCCGTGCTGGCTCCCTTTGCAACCTGGCGCTCCGGCCTGGAGCATGTGGGGCTGGAACAGGAGCGTCGTCCCCTGCGCATCAAGCTGGATGATCTCCGTTGGCGTTTCCTCAATAATCGCAGTCTGCTGCTTGAATTCAGCCTGCCTGCCGGCAGTTACGCGACTGTATTGCTGCGTGAACTGCTGACAGTCAAATCGCCGCTGCCTTTGAGAAGAGAATAAGCTCCTCAAGTTTCAGGCTTATATGTCGACCCAACTCGATAAGATTAAACAGAATCTTCCCTCATCTATCAGGATATAGGGCTTCAATTCAAGCAAGTTCGATGTCAGGAGTGGACGCATGAGATATCAATTGGTTTTTCTTATTCCAGACCTCCCAAACATCACCAAAAACGCCTCTGCTTTTTGGACATTGGCCTCT
>CBDVCD010000076.1:0-12671 GCA_965372385.1 uncultured Gammaproteobacteria bacterium
CCAATGGCCAGGACGCAGCACGGCGACCCGCCCTGATTATCGCTGCCCAGGGCCTACGGAGCGATCTCGCCACTCTGTTGCTCAAGCATTCCGCCAACACCAGAGTCAGCGGTCCCGATGGCCGTACCGTTCTCGATATTCTAGGGGAGGAACTGCCGCCCCAAACCGAGTACGACATCCTGGGTGCACCGATCGACGCACTGCCCGACGACAGCCCGGTTGTACTTGAACTGGCCAAGACCCGACAGCCACCCCTCGACCCCATCTACCCCAGCGATCTCGACGCCGATGCGGATGGCGGCTATCTGCCCGCAATCGACGCCCAAATAGACCAGCTGGTCAGCACAGCTCACCGGCATAGCCTTAAACTGATCGACTCAATCTTCCATAGCCGCAGCGTGACACCGGATCTCGACCAACAGCTGGCTGAATTGGAACAGCAGCTAGGGCGCAACCACACAGCGTATCGCAACAAAAAATCCGAACTTGTCGCCCTGAAAGCCAAACGGGCCAGCCTGGCGCAGACCATCATCAGCAACCGGGCCGCCGTCATCAAGCTGCAGCAACGCCGAGCCAAAGAGGCAGAACAGATCGCTGAGGTGGCAAAACAGCTGCGCCAACAGATCGAGGCACTGAGGCGGCTAAGGGCCAAACTGCGCATCATTGAGCGTGATATCAAGCAGCTGGATCAAGACTACTCTCAGTTTTCCGGTGATCCCTTTGCGAAGCGGGAAGGGTTACTCGACCAGGTCGATGAGCTAACAGAGGAACGGGCGACAGAACTGGATCTACTGCAATCGGAGCATCGGCAACTGGACCAGCTCTATCAGCAGGAGCGCCAGGCAATCCGGGCACCACTTGTGGTTGAACAGGACTACAAGGCACAGCTGAAAAGTGAACGACAGGCGCACCAGACGATGATCGAGCTGGCCTCTCAGGCGTTGAGAGAGGCGACCAGCGCACTGCGGGACCACCTCGACCAGTGTAAGACAAACGAAACCGTCGCCAATGACTGCCACAACCCCAGCAACTGCAAGACCCGGAATGAGCGCAACCGTTGGCGTAGCCAACTTAAACTGCATCAACAGCGTAAACAGGATACCGAGCAGGCCATCCGGCAACACCAAAGCAGCCTGTATCAGCTGCGCCGGCAGGTAGATTACGAACTGGGCCAGCTCGAAAGAGAACACCGGTGGCAAACCGACGCCCTCGAACTGCGTCGGGAAAAAATAGCTGAGTCCTACAACAACCAGCTGATTCAGATGTGGCTGCGCATAAAAGAGATCGAACTGGACTATCGTAGCCGCCTAGAACTGCTGCTAGTTGAGTATAAGGATATCGCTGACACACTTGAAGCCAACTACGGCGACCAACTCCAACGTCTCTACCAGGCACTGGCCACCCTGAAGACGGGACTAGCGCGGGAACCCCGGCGAGACAGCCAAGCCATTAACGGTTGGCATGCAATCAATCAAATAGGTAACTCCTACCGGGATAATCAGTTGCCACTCCCCAGCGGCCTGGAGGCAATAGAACAGAGTGTCAGCGGTTTGAATCAGATCTGGTTACCCTTCATCCTGGGCTTTTGGCTGGAGATCGACCATATCCAGCAAAGTCAACAGCTGGCGGCAAAAAGGGGGACTCTGGAGCAGCGCTCGCTACAACTGCAACAGCAGCTGGAAACCCTGGAACAGCAACGCCTCGACCAGCAGCTGGCCCTCGCGGAACTGCGCCAGCAACGCCAAGACGCACAAACTGATAACCATCCCCGTCAGGAGATGGAGCAACTGCTGACGGAACGCAGCAGGTTGTACGCCGCGTTGCTACGGGAAGCCTTCCGTCCAGCGGCGGCACGCAGCCTCTCCGGTATGGAAACCAGACAACGGGATCAGGAATTACAGGCAGCTATCAAGGCACTGACCGGGAAAGAACAGGCCAACCCACCACTGGAGCAGCTCGAACAGCAACCCTCCCCGGCTTTCAGTGGAGCGGTGAAACTGATCGATTTCCCCGACCATTACCCGAAAAAATTCATCCCATTAACGCCCCAACAGAGCCAGCAACTCGCCGCTTACTGGCTCAGCCTGATCGACTTCGATGCAAGAGAATGGCAAGCGGCCAACCACAACCAGGCCAAAGATCTGCTCGACAGCGTGTTCGACAGCGCCATCACCACCCAGGCCAAGTTTGATCGTGCCGAATTCGCAACTGATCCGGGGCCGGCCTATCGCTTTATAACCATGGCCGGCAGCTATTGGCTGCAGGCCGATGGCTCACTGCTCAGTTTCCTGCAGCGCGATTTGGATCCACTGTTCGAATACCGCATCAGAACCCCGGCTGAAAGCACACGGGGAAAAGCACTCCGCACCGCCTATCAGCACTACATAAAAAGCGTCGCCAACGCCTTTCCCGACCTGCCCGATAGCAACAAGGATTTGGTCGTCGCCGTCGAAGCCGCCTTCCGTACCCTGGATGACAGGCGCTTCCACCACCTGGGCTACCAAGTGCTAAACCAACTGCAAACCCTGGCCGATTTGGCCATCTCAGCCAGCCCCACCATCGGCCAGTACTACAACCTGGTAAAAATTATCCGCACCCTAAACGGCTTTGACCACAAAACAGACCTCAAAGATATCCTAGAGGTCATCTACGAGATGGTTATGTTAAGGCCCTATGGCAAGTTCTTCGCCAAACCCTATCGCCCATCATTAGCAGACTATTCCAGCGAACTGACCCAGGAAGTCCGTGAAGAGCTGACCCAGCATCTCCTTTTTCACTATGACCAACTCACTATTCAACTGAACCGGAGTGGTGATGATCTTGGTCTTGGCAGTTTGGATAAAACCCGCCAGCAGGTACAACTGCTACGCAACACCCTTGCCAACACCCAATGGCTCTCCGAAGAGTCTTTGTCTACCGGACCCACCCCCAACAGCCAGTGGTCGAACAGGGTTAAACCCAACATAATTGACAGCCAATCTATCTCTCTAACCCAAATAATCAGCCAACCACAACCGATCTATATCGATGGAATACTCAGCCAGGAGCGCAAAAAATCATTGGAAAACTGCCTGGGACAACCCTTGCTGGATAGGCCTGTAACGACAGTGGTCAAAGGTTTATTAACTTTTGGTGTAGCACACAACAAACAGGATCTGGGCTCCTGCATTGTTTTTGTAAAAAGTGACGATGTTTGAACCCGAGAAGGATTAAGTGATACGGCTAAACATCCAGTTCAACCCAGGCAGGATCGTGATCGCTGCCGTCGCCGCCATGTTTGGTTCTGCGGTCAATAAAAGATTGTCCCATACCCTTGGCCAAGGACGGGCATAACCAGATCTGGTCGAACAACTTGTGCTCGGGCGGTTGGCCTCTTCTCTTATTGCGATAGGTCCATGCCGGGGATACCGGGTCGTGTAAACCCGATTCAGCCTTAGCTGGTCGCGTTTCGGCAGGATTGGCAAGCGCGTTGACGAGAGCATTACCTTCAATCGTGAGCATGGGTGACAGCGGCGCATCCCCGGGGCCATCATTCATATCGCCAACAATGACATATCGGCTGTTGGTACGCATGCGGTCCGCGATAATACGCCGCATGGTTTCTGCTTGCTGCCTTCTGCGGGTATCACTATCAATCTTTCCCTGACCGTTGTTTTTCTCGTCACCAAAATGGCTCTTCAGGTGATTGTTATACAGAGTGAACAATGTCTTTGAACGGGAAGGATTGAGAATTTTTACTTCCAGCAAATCGCG
This sequence comes from uncultured Gammaproteobacteria bacterium, assembly GCA_965372385.1. GTDB lineage: Bacteria > Pseudomonadota > Gammaproteobacteria > Chromatiales > Chromatiaceae > JASJBU01. The sequence continues at coordinate 3,754 of CBDVCD010000076.1, forward strand.
GCTGAATACGCGTGTATCGGGTCGGTCCTGGGAAACAGCCATTTGAAACGATGTTACAGCGCCAATGGGAAGTCTGGACAGTAGACCAACATCGATCAGACGCGGGTCGTTCCCTTCGATCAAGACTTGGTAACGATAAAGACCGCCCAAGTGCTTTCTATTGAATTCCTTGAGTATGTCGATATTTTCAACTTCCTGCACGGCCAATACATCGACATCCATTGTGAGAATTCGCTCCGCAACAGCCGTGGTATCTTCTGGTTTCTTTGCCTTAACCAGCCTGCCCCTGAATGTCCGAATGCGATAGTTGCTTTCATCACTGAATTCGTAACGAACGGATAGCACAGCTGTTTTCTTCTTTATCCCCGAAATTATGGCCTTAAAATTAAACCGGGAAAAAAGGTTATTGAGATTGAAAGTTCCGACCGTAATGATCATTTTTTAGGCTCCCCGCTATTGATGTCGCATTGGATCCTACTCAAGGCGGTATTTTATAAATATATATCAAAATAATGAATGCAACATTCTGGCTTGGGTTTTTCAATAGTTCAAAGTTTTTGTAACCCGACTCTCAATGCGTGACTTGCTTCAAACAAATCATGATTACCTTATAAAAACAGGGTCTATCAATCTACGTGATTGATAATTGTCAATACAGCAAACATCCATTGTGTTAGCTTTCCCCCCGCAATGCAATCGCCTGTTTTAACCACCCAATTTTATAACAGTCATGAGGTATCGATATGTTACTTAAAAAGCGAGTATTCTTTTATTTCCTGTGCGTGGTGATCATGGTCTTTACATCCACAGGTTCATTCGCAGCAGAGATTTATACAAGTACCGATGAAACCAGTAGTACAACTCTGGACACAAACGAGCAAACACATTTGGTTTTTATGCGGGAGGAGGAGAAACTCGCAAGAGATGTTTACATTATGTTGAGTACCCTCTATCCGCATTCTCCGATATTCGGCAACATCGACGATTCAGAACAGCGACATACTGATGCAATAAAGGAAAAGCTCCAGCAATACGATATCAAGGATCCCAATACGAATGACAATGTGGGGGTCTTTACCGGTGAAGACTATGGTTGGTATTTTACCGAGAAGTATGAACAACTCGTCACGCGTGGCGCAATGAGTGAGTTTGACGCGCTGTATGTCGGTGCCTTTATCGAAGAACTGGATATGCTGGATATCAATCAATGTCCCAAAGTCATTGTTGAAACACACCCAGATATTTCGAGCGTTTCTGACTGTGGAAAAGTCTATACGGACAACCCGGATATCGAGCGCCTTTATGATCATTTGCTCGAAGGGTCTGAAAACCACCTGGCTGCATATGTCAGAAAAATAGAGGCGGAGATCGGAGAGGGAACTTATCATGCTCAGGTTTTGAGCCAGGATCAGGTGGATAGAATACTTGGTCGTTAAGGCAGGAGTGTAACCGTCAGAAAGCTTCTGAATGAACTTGATGACTGGCTTTAACGGAGCACAACAGTGAAAATCGCTGGGCTTCCATGTGCTCTGTAAAGCCAGATATTGACTAGGTACAATTCATCATTCATATAGAGTAATAAGCTCTGCAAGGAAAGCAACATATCCGCCTCTCCGAACAGGGCGCTTCGCTTTATAAGGAAGAACGACAAAATGGTAAAATGTGTCTTTAGATATCTGATTGTTTTAACGCTTTATGTTGCGCTGATTCAGGTGACAATCGCACAGGGGAATGAACTCTATTTTATTGATGCGCATAGCCAAGTTGATCATAAGGTAGTTCCCTTGAAAAAGGTCATATCTATCATGAAACAAGGCGGCGTTATTCATACGATCCTGTCTGCTCGTGGAAAACTAAAGGGAAAGTCTCTCAGGGCATTCGCATCACAGAACCCTGAATACATCACACCAGCCGTGAGGACCAAGGGAAGGCCCTATGAATCAGAGTCAGCCAAATATTACGAGATGCTTGAGGCACAAGTTTCGAGCAGAGGTTTCTCTGCTATGGCAGAGGTCCTTCTATATCATGCACGGAAGGGCAATAAGGCTCCGGAGTATGTGGTCTATCCTGAGGATGAAAGAGTGCGCGTCGCGCTCAAGTATGCTATCGATAACCACTGGCCGTTTGTCGTTCATATAGAATTTTCTTCATTGTATGGCAAGAAGAAAAGGCGGTTTATGGAGTCGCTAGAGGGAATGCTCGATCAATATCCGGAAGATCCATTTGTTCTCACTCACATGGGGCAGTTGAGGCCAAACGAGTGTCGGCGGTTGATAGAAAACCATAAGAATATCCATTTCCATACGGGGTGGACCAATCCAGCCGCCATTAAACGCTCATATCAACCCTGGGTAAACGTATTCAAGGAAAAGCATCTCGCGCCCGACTGGAACGATCTTTTCATCCAATACCCGGAGAGGTTTGTTTTTGCACTCGATAACGTATTTGCTGAACATTGGACCAGCAGTTTTTATGTAAAACAAATGGCGTTTTGGAAGAACGCTCTGGCAGAACTCCCGCTAGAAGCCGCGCATCTTATCGCGCATGGGAATGCAGAACGCCTTTGGCACATTACCCCAAGAAACTGAACCTAGCTGACATGCCCATTGAGTACCAACGACATCCTTTAGCGGCACGGCTAAGGGTCGGCGTTAAGCACCTGAAGGGATAAGAATCATCAATATTAAAAATTAAATCTGCTACAGTGCGGCCAATTGCCGGTTTTTGGTTGTTTCAAATCCCTGATTAGTGGCACCCAAGCGGACGCACTGCTTATAATAGGGTCTCATTTCAGACCCGAGGACCCATGTATGAACCTGGACAGAGTCATCTCAGGCTCCAACTTACCCAATGAAATCAATGTCATCGTTGAGATTCCAGCTCACTCTGACCCGGTGAAGTATGAACTGGACAAGGATACCGGCGCCATGTTCGTGGACCGCTTCATGTCCACCTCCATGCACTATCCATGTAACTATGGCTATGTACCCCACACCCTCTCGGCGGATGGTGACCCGGTGGACGTTCTGGTGCTGACCCCATACCCACTGATTTCCGGCTCCGTGATCAAGTGTCGCCCCGTCGGGGTACTCAAGATGACGGATGAATCCGGAGATGACGCCAAAATTCTGGCCGTACCGTTAGACAAACTGTGCAAGTCCTATCGTAATGTACAGACCTTCCGTGACCTGTCTGGAGAGATACTCAACCGCATCTCGCACTTTTTCGAGCACTACAAGGATCTGGATGAAGGCAAGTGGGTCCGGGTCGATGGCTGGTATGGCATCGACGAGGCCAAGGACGAGATCAACAGCAGCGTTCAGATGTATAAGGATGCCCCGGAAAAACCCAACTTTTAATGAAAGTATGCATCCTCTCTGACAGCCACGATCATATCCCGCTGCTCGATGCCGCCGTGGCTGAGGCAAAGCAGGCGGGCGCGGAGACCGTACTGCACTGTGGAGACGTGGTCGCCCCCAGCACGCTGCACTGCCTGGACAAATATGATCTGCCGATTCATGTCATCCATGGCAACAACACCGGCGACCTCTACACCCTGGGACGCCTCGCCAACCGGGAGGGGTCCAATATCCACTATCATGGGATGGATGCGGGCGTGGAACTGGCCGGGCGCAAGATCTTCCTGGTCCACTATCCTCACTATGCCCGGGCCATGGCAGCCACCGGCGATTGGGACCTGGTCTGCTGCGGTCACAGCCATAAATACAAATATGAGGAACTGGCCAATATCAAGGGCGGCATAACCCCTCTGGTCAATCCTGGCACTGTCGGCGGCGTGGGTCGTGCACCGGCAACCTATGTCATGGCTGACCTGGAGACCATGAGTTTTGAGGTTCGGGAAATTAATAAGGCCATAGAGCGCGAGGCGAGTTACTGATGTCGGAGCTGACCCATTTCAACGCCTCAGGCGAGGCACACATGGTCGATGTCGGCGCTAAGTCCGTTACCCATCGCATCGCCGTCACTGAAGGACACATCAGCATGCAGCCTGAAACCCTCAGATTGATCATGCAGGGTGGCCATAAAAAGGGGGATGTGCTTGGCATCGCAAGGATTGCCGGCATCATGGCGGCGAAAAAGACCTCCGACCTGGTACCACTCTGCCATCCCCTGGCACTGACAAAGATCAATATCGACCTCGAACCCGCCCCAGACACCAACAGTGTCCACTGCAAAAGTCGGGTGGAGACCCGCGGTCAGACCGGCGTGGAGATGGAGGCCCTGTGTGCCACCCAGATCGCCCTGCTCACCATCTATGACATGTGTAAGGCAGTCGATCGCGGCATGACTATCGATCGGGTCAGACTGCTGGAGAAGGCCGGGGGGAAATCTGGACATTGGGAAAGGTCCGACTAAGTTTCCAATCCCCCACTATCAATTGAGTTAACCTTCGCATCCACTTCACCGTTGAAGAGAGCCTGATGCGCATCCTCAACTATCCAGGCAACGAGGAACACAAAGAGATCCATGAGGAACTTCTAAACCATGTCATCGAACTGAAGGAAAAGGTCGAGTCTGGCAAGACCACCATCGGCTTTTAACTCATGCACTTCCTCAAAAACTGACTGACCAAGCACATCATGGAAGAGGATATGCGATACAGCAGTTTCTTCCTGGCCGCTGGAGCAAAGCCCAAGCTGGAGAAAAGATCCTGGATCAAGCGCCTCTGGGGGAGTTGACCAGGAGCAACAGCTCCATGTAGGGTTCACAGCCATCCTTCAACTTCCCGACATCCCCTATGAATCCTTACTACCACCAGGCCAGGTTTCTCAAGAGTGCCGCACGCCTGGCCCAGGCACCTGACGACAAGGGCATAGAGGTGGCCTTCGCGGGCCGTTCGAATGCGGGAAAATCAAGCGCCATCAATACCCTGTGCAACCAAAAAAGCCTCGCCCGCACGAGTAAAACCCCTGGGCGCACACAACTCCTCAATTTTTTTGAGCTGGATGATCAACGCCGCCTGGTAGATCTGCCGGGTTATGGCTATGCCAAGGTGGCGGAAAAGATCAAACGCGAGTGGCAGGGGGCCCTGGCGGACTATATCGAACACCGCGAGTGTCTGCGTGGCCTGATCCTCATGATGGATATTCGTCATCCGCTCAAGGAGTTCGACCTGCAGATGCTGGATTGGAACATCCACTTCGGACTCCCGACCCATATCCTGCTCACCAAGACCGACAAGCTCAAGCGGGGCCCCGCAAACAATACCCTACTGCAGGTTCGCAAGGCCTTCGACGATTATCCAGAGATCACCGTTCAGCTCTTCTCCGCACTGAAACATTTGGGCATAGACGAAGCCCATCAGGTGTTGGACAGCTGGTTCGATGTAGAGCGCGGTGGGTAAAAAAAGGAGGCCCCAGTGCCCAAAGGGGGGAAGGCACATGGGGCCGGGATCTTTCCGGATGGGGTGTCCGAAAAGAGTGGGCTGCAAAGGAGGAGAGCAACCCGTCGGTCGTACGACTTAACCAATGAGACTGGTCGGTTATTAGAAAGTTCCAATGATGGATAAACTTTTATTGCGCCTTTAACCATACAAAAATCCAGGAAAATGTTTGGAGAGCTGCGTACAGATCACGCAAGATGGCTGGTGTGATCGGGTTTAAGTCGATTTTTTACCTGGGAAACAGGCAAATTCCACCACAAATCCGACCAAAACGAGCAATATCAGGCCCTCAAACAGGCTGAACCAGACCAGCGGCAGCCCCAGGGCAAAATAGAACAGATAACGGAATATACGACTGCGTTTCCAGATTGGCTCATTCACCTAATGCGCCTCATCCCAGTTGTCACCCACACCCAGCCCCACTACCAGGGGAACCGCCAGTTCAGCGGCTGATTCCATGTGTCCGCACAGGATTCCGCTGGCCTCATCGAGAAAACCTTCCCGCACCTCGAGCACCAGTTCGTCGTGGACCTGCATCAGCAAGCGTGCCGGAGGCTTGTCCGACTGAATCCAACCATCCACCGCCAACATGGCGCGCTTGATGATATCCGCAGCCGTACCCTGCATGGGGGCGTTGATGGCAGTACGCTCCGCTGCCATGCGCCGCTGATGGTTGCGGGCATTGATGTCCGGCAGATAGAGTCGACGGCCGAACAGGGTCTCCACATAACCTCTGTCGTGGGCCTCTTTACGGGTACGTTCCATGAACGCCTGGACGCCTGGATAGCGTTGAAAATAGAGATCCACATACTCCTGTGCCGCTCCCCGCTCGATCCCCAACTGCCTGGCCAGGCCAAAGGCGGACATGCCGTAGATCAGACCGAAGTTGATCGCCTTGGCTGAGCGACGCTGCTCCGTCGTGACCTCGTCGAGGGGCATACCAAACACCTCCGCGGCGGTTGCCCGATGGATATCCTCACCAGCCGCAAAGGCCGCCAGCAGCCTCTTATCTTCAGAGAGATGGGCCATGATGCGCAGTTCGATCTGGGAGTAGTCCGCTGCCACCATCTTCCAGCCTGGCTCGGGCACGAAGGCCTGACGGATACGGCGCCCGGCCTCGCTGCGCACCGGGATGTTCTGCAGATTGGGGTCAGAGGAGGAGAGCCGCCCGGTGGCCGCCACCGCCTGATGGTAGGAGGTATGTACCCGCCCGGTCGACGGGTCGACCATCTTCGGCAGCTTGTCGGTATAGGTAGATTTCAGTTTTGAGAGACCGCGATGCTCCAGAATCAGCGCCGGCAGCTCATGGCCCTGTTCGGCCAGTTCCACCAGCACCGACTCGGCTGTGGAGGGGGCGCCCTTCGGGGTCTTGGCGATCACCGGCAGCTGCAGTTCGTTGAAAAAGATCTCGCCGATCTGTTTTGGTGAGCCGAGATTGAAAGAGTGGCCGGCGGCCTCATAGGCCTGCTGCTCCAGCTCATGCATGCCCTTGGCCAGCTCCTGACTCTGCCGTAGTAACATCTGGCTGTCGATCCGTACGCCGTTGCGTTCCATACGGGAGAGCACCGGCACCAGACGCACCTCCAGTGACTGGAACAACTCTGCAAGTGAGGACTCGCTTTCGAGCTTGGGCCAGAGGGTTTCATGCAGCCGTAGCGTAATGTCCGCATCTTCTGCCGCATAGGGCCCCGCCTGCTCCAGCTCGATCTGATTGAAGGTGAGCTGCTTCTTGCCCTTACCGGCGATATCCTCGAAGTGAATGGTTGCGTGGTTGAGATATTTCCACGCCAGGGAATCCATATCATGCCGAGTGGCGGTGGAGTCCAGCACATAGGATTCCAGCATGGTATCAAAGGCGATGCCCCGCAGCTCGATCCCATAACGGGCCAGGATGCTCATGTCATATTTCAGATTCTGGCCGACCTTTTTATGCTTTTCATCCTCCAGCAACGGCTTGAGCTGAGTAAGTACCCACTCACGATCCAGCTGAGTTGGTGCACCAGGATAGTCGTGGGCGACCGGCACATAGGCGGCCTTGCCCGGAGTCACGGCGAAGGAGAGCCCCACCAACTCCGCCTGCATATAGTCGAGGCTGGTGGTTTCGGTGTCGAAGGCGAACAGCTCGGCCTGTTTCAGCTGCTGCAGCCACTGCTTGAAGGTTTTTTTCGTCAGCAGGGTTGCATATTCGGTATCCAGGCTTAAAGGTTCATCTTTGCTCTTTGCAGGTTCTCCACCCTCAAGGGTCGCCAGCAGGCGATTCGATTCCATACGACTATAGTGTTCCCGCAGACCCTCGGTGTCAGGGCTTACCGGACGGTAATCCTTCGGCCCCTGTTCCAACTCGACATCCAGTTTTATGCTCGCGAGCTTTCTGGAAAGCGGCAGTTGCTCCAGACTGGCCCGCAGGTTTTCACCGATCTTGCCCTTGATCTCATCCGCATGGGCCATGAGATTGTCCAGGTCAGCATATTCGCCGAGCCACTTGGCCGCCGTCTTCGGTCCGCACTTCGGCACCCCGGGTATGTTGTCCACCGCATCCCCCATCAAGGCGAGGAAATCGATGATCTGTTCCGGGGTCACGCCGAACTTGTCGATCACACCCTGACGATCGGTGAAGGTCTCTGACATGGTGTTGACCAGGCTGACATGCTGGTTGACCAACTGGGCCATGTCCTTGTCCCCGGTGGAGATCAGGGTGTCCAGCCCGAGTTCCGTGGCCTGGGCGGCCAGGGTGCCGATCACATCGTCCGCCTCTACGCCTCCGATCATCACCAGCGGCAGACCCATGGCCCTGATGATGTCGTGCAGCGGCTCGATCTGACAGCGCAGTTCATCCGGCATGGGTGGCCGGTTCGCCTTGTATTCGGGGTAGATCTCATTGCGGAAACTGCCGCCAGGGGCATCGAATACCACCGCCAGGTACTCGGGCTGGTAGTCGTCGATCAGACGCCGAAGCATGTTGAGCACGCCGACGATGGCGCCGGTTGGCTCGCCCTGGGAGTTAGTCAGTGGCGGCAGCGCATGAAAGGCGCGAAACAGGTAGGACGATCCGTCCACCAGAACGAAGGGGTTGGCTGAAGACATGAGCTGCGAAATAAGCGTGTGAGACCGAGTGGGAATGTTAGCGGATTATTGGATGGTTTGTCCCCTGCCTTCAACAGCGGACTTGGTTGGCAAGCATCCCGCCCTTCCTAATATACGGATACTACTTGCTAATGCGAACGGTGGATAGCCGGCATGCTCCTCCATGGGACGCTGTAAATACTTCCCTGTAGGCTTGACGGTAGCATCCTTGCTACCGACACCCACGGAGAATCATGTCGGCTATCCTATGAACTGTTTAGTAGCTAGCGCCTCTCGCCATTGGACCCTAAGTGCAAACTTCAAGCCCCTGAGATGGAGGATAAAAAAGGGCGCCAGAGGCGCCCTTGAAGGTGGGGGGTTTCAGCCTTTGTTATTATCCTAGATTCCTCAGTTGACCGCTCCATTCTACTGTTAACGAGTTGAAATTATG
>CBDVCD010000077.1:0-12438 GCA_965372385.1 uncultured Gammaproteobacteria bacterium
CCCAGGAACAGTCGACCAACCAGTTGATAAAAACCAACCTGGCAACCCTGCACAAGGCATTTGAAAAGACCGGGCTGGAGGTCAAGAAGCTGGAGACCTATCATACCAAAGTGGCGGAGGAGGAGTGCCTGCCAAGAGAGTTCACCCTGCTGAGCGAGAAGGCATGACTGATTTCGAAGCAAACAAGCCCGATCTCGCCATTGCCCTACATTACGATGGCGAGACCGCACCAAGGATCACCGCCAAAGGTAGAGGCGAGCTGGCTGAGCGCATTCTCGCCCTTGCCAGCGAGCATCAGGTTCCCCTGCAGGGGGACCCTGAACTGGCCGCGCTGCTGGCCCAGGTCCCATTGGGTGACGAGATTCCCGAAGCCCTCTACCGCGCGGTAGCTGAGGTTATCGCATTTGCCTATCTGTTGTCTGGAAAGCGACCAGCCGGATTTGAAGAAAACACCTGAAATGGATTCTTGGCGTCCTCACCTACCAGGTACCTCGGCAGTAAACACGGCCATATTTGATGGTGATTAGCCCCATCTCTCAGCTGATATCCCACGCAAGGGCGATGGGGATAGGTTGGCGAAACCCTCGGCGACATGGATGCCGCCGTGGAGCGTACACGGACGTATTTACAGCGTGTTTCGGCAGCCTATCCCCACCGCCGAGGCGCAGCTGAGAGATGGGGCTAATCACCTATTTGATAGCCACGTTATATGGAACGGTAATCCGCGATCCCCGGATTCGCCTTTACCCCCACCAGCTTGGGCGTATTGAGCTTGTTGATCTTCACGGTCTTCCGGTCCCGCAGGTAGTCCGCCACCACATCCCATATGGGACGTCCCGACGACTTGGAGCCCACTGTAGCCCAACCTGAGACCATATATTTCTTGTTGGCTTCGATGGCGGCGCCATTGTCCAGGGTCATGTTGGAGATGCGCTTACCAAACTCCTTGCCTGGCTCACAGACATAATCCAGGCCACCGACGCGCACCATGTCACCACCCTGCTGGTAGTAGGGGTCCTTATTGAAGAGGTTGTCACTGACATCCTCCAGGATCGCCTTGATATCGCTACCGCTCATCTCCCGACGATAGGTCTCGGGATAGGTGATGCAGGTCTGATCCATGACATTATCCATGGTGATCTTCTGCCCCGGCAGCACACTGGTACCCCAGCGGAATCCGGGCGAGAGGGAGATCTGCGCATCGTTGACCTTGTTCAGGGCATCGCAGATCACCTGATCAAACGTACCATTGAAGTTGCCGCGGCGGTAGAGGGTCTCTTCCGCCACTGCCAACTCCTCTTCCAACTTGGCCTTATACGGTGCCCGTACGCTATCGATGTAGGCCCGCATCTCCTGGTCCGCCGGCAACAGGTTGGAGAAGATCGGCAGCAGGCGGTAACGGAAATCACGCACCTTGCCATCCTTCACGTCCAGATCCATCACGCCGAGAAACTTACCGTTGGAACCCGCATTGGTGACCAGGGTCTTGCCTCCGGGATTCTTGATCACCGTGGGCGCTGGCACACCGTCGTGGGTATGGCCGCCAAAGATCACATCAATGCCACTGACCCGGGAGGCCATCTTCAGGTCCACGTCCATACCGTTGTGGGAGATCACCACCACCACATCGGGTTTTTCGTTTTCCCGCACCGCATCGACCGTCGCCTGCATATGCTCGTCCTGGATACCGAAGGTCCAGTCCGGAATGAAGCGCTGGGGATTGGCAATCGGGGTATAGGGGAAGGCCTGGCCGATGACGGCGACACGGGCACCCCCCACATGCTTGATCACATAGGGTTTGAAAGCCGTGCCTTCGTCTTCGTCAAAACCCTCGAAATCGGCAAACCGATAGTCGAACAAGGCATCATCCTTGACACTGACATTCTGGGCCACGAAATCCCCCTTGAAATCGGCGATATTTGAGATCACCTCCTTAGCAAGATAGGTAAACTCCCAGTGGCCAGTCATCACATCCACACCCAACAGGTTACAGGCGCCTACCATATCCTTACCCCGGGTCCAGTAGGCGGTTCCCGAACCCTGCCAGGTGTCACCACCATCCAGCAACAGACTGTTGCCTGGACCACGATCATCACGCAGGCGCTTAACCAGGGTCTGCAGATGGGCGAAGCCACCCACCTTGCCAAATTTACCTGCCGCCGAGGCGAAGTTGAGGTAACTGAAGGCATGTGCCTCTAGGCTGCCAGGCGTGATGCCAAAATGGCTCAACAGCTGCTTGCCTACCAGATGGGGCGCCTTGTTGAAGGCATAGCCCAGGCCTATATTGACATTCGGTTCACGAAAGTAGACTGGATTCAACTGGGCATGGCAGTCGGTAAAATGCAGCAGAGAGACATTGCCAAACTTGGGTATCTCATAAAGATCAGTGGGCTGACGGGCCGCGGCAAAAATAGAAGAGGGCATCATGCCCGCTGCTCCAGCTAATCCCATTAACCGCAGAAATTCACGCCTGGATATTGTCATAATTCCTCATCCTCCAAATTCTGGATAAGTGTTGCAGAAAAAGAGCCCGCAAGTTCGAGACACTTTTCTCGGCATTACATTGGACCGTCGACATCTCTTCCCATGAGTTCCAACGGCAGGGGTACAGTCGCCTGGCTTACTGGTTTGTAGTTAGTATGTCGCCATTCAACGCACCTCTAATACAAAATGGTTTCTTGGACCTTTTTACAAATGATTTAATTCCTAGACGCTAACCCTACCACCTGAAATCCTACTATTAGCCCGTCCACATTTAGTATCTAATTTTCAGTGGCCGGTGATGTATCTGGTTGGCGCGGTGTCGGCGGCAGGGATGCTGCCATCAAGCTTCCATGGATGGATTCACAGCGTCCTCGTCAACCAGGCACATCGCCGTGAAACATGGATGATGTGTTGTGAAATATTATCTACTCATTTGTTTGTCGGTTTAAATTGACAAATGCAGCAAGCCCTGTTGTGGTTTTCCTTAACCCTGTTCCAGGCTTAACATCATGCGCATCAGGCTTGAGAGTGAGTCCGCCTCCATCTTCTCCATGACCCGTGAACGGTGCGCCTCGACCGTGGACAGGGTAATACCCAGTTCCATTGAGATGTTCTTGTTACGCTTTCCTTTGATCACTAAATCGAGTACTTCGCGCTCTCTTGGAGTCAGCTGACTGAGACGCTCACGAATATCGGAGAGCCGCGAGGCCTCTCCGCGCTGCTTGGCATCCATCTCTATGGCCCGGTGGACACTGTCGAGCAGAATCTGTTCACGAAACGGTTTCTCGATGAAATCCACCGCGCCTGCCTTTACCGCACGAACCGCCATGGGCACGTCACCATGACCGGTGATGATGATCACGGGCGGATGTATCGGCTGCTCCTTCAGTTTCTCCTGCATATCCAAGCCACTCATACCCGGCATGCGGATATCCACCACCAGGCAGCCTGGCAGGCTGGCATCGAATGCCTCGAGATAATTCGCCGCCGATGCATAGCAGATCACGGACAGGCCAATAGACTCCAGCAATAACTGTAGTCCATTGCGTACCTCTTCATCATCGTCAACGATAAAGACGGTGGGGATTTTATGTTCCATGGCTTGGAGAGTCCTGTTCAAGTGGTAAAGAGAAGGAGAATTCCGCACCACCCTTTAGAGGGGTGGTTACAGTTAGCTTACCCGCGTGGGCCTCGATGATCGCACTACTGATAGAGAGACCCAGTCCCATACCGTCCGGCTTGGTGGTGACGAACGGGTTGAACAGACTCTCCATCAACTCGGGTTTCAGCCCGGGACCGGTATCCTTCACGAACACACTAATCGCCCCCTGAGCTTCCCGGGCGGTTCGAATTGCCAAAATCCGTTCCTCCACCGAGCTTTCATTCAAGGCCTCGATGGCATTTCTCGCCAGATTGAGGATCACCTGTTCGATCTGGATTGGCTGTACCGCAATACTGGGTAACTTGGGATCGAGGTCCAATGTCAGTCTGACGTTGGCTCGGCGCAATTCAGGTCTTATCAAGACTACGACTGCGCTGACCAGCGAGTTGATGTTCACCTCGGAGCGTTCCAGTGGCTCTTTTCGCACAAAACGGCGTATCTGTCTGATGATCTCCGCCGCCCGATCGGCCTGCCTGGCAATGCGCTCCATGACATCCATGCAGATACTGATATTCGACTCATTCGACTCCAGCAGGTGTATGCTCGCCTGGGCATTGGTGGATATAGCGGTTAGCGGTTGATTCAGCTCATGCGCAATGCCGGACGCCATCTCGCCCAGGATACTGAGACGGGCCACACGCGCCAGCTCAACCTGGTGTTGACGTGCATCCTCCTCGGCCTGTTTGCGCTCCGTAATGTCACGGAAGACGACCACACTGCCGATAGTCACTCCTTTTTCATCCTTGATGGATGTACTGCTGTACTCCACTGAAAAACTGCTGCCATCCAACCGCCAGAAGAGATCATCCGAGATAAAGCGGGACCGGTTATCGCAGAAGGTCTTATAGACCGGACACTCTTCGAAGCTGTAGGGTGTACCATCCGCATGGGTATGATGCAGCAGCTGATGTTGATTTTTCCCTATCACATCCTCCGCTTTCCAGCCTGTCAGCGCTTCCGCGGCCCGATTGAAAAAGGTCGAGTTACCCCGCAGATCGACGCCATAGATGCCATCGGCCACAGAGTCGAGAATGAGTTCATATTGAGTCTCAAGCCTTCTCTGAGCATTTTTCAGCTCCCGGTTGAGCCGCGATACCCAGATAGTCATAAAAACCATAAACAGCAGCACCATCAAACCACCGACCAGCCAGTACCAATAGCGTGTCATGGCATCCCACAGCGTGAATTGCCCGAAGTCTTCGTAGGGTGGCAGGGCAAGCTCATGAAACAGCTCATGGACGGATTGATAATCGAGTGGAATACTCCAACCCGCATACTTACCGGCAATGGCGGCGGGATGGTCCCGAGGCATTTGAAGGAGTGCAACGGCTAGCTGTTCAGCCAGTTCATTTGAAGTATGAGCCACCTTGCTGAAGGGCCATTCTGGATAGAGCCGGGTACTGTGGGCAAAAGGAAATTCAGGATCCCGCTGAGAATTGATGATACGAAAATCCGCAAGATCGATCTTGTCAGTGAGCGCCATCCGCTCCAGGATATCGGTACGCACCGTACCCGCGTCGATCAAGCCGTCCCTGACTGCCCTGACTACCCGGTCATGTATGCCACCGAACTCCAGCCGTTCAAGGTCCTCATGGGGATCAATACCCTGAGCCTTCATTTCACGCCAGGCCATTTGAAATCCACCCAATGATGTCTCATCGACCGCCATGAACGACCTGCCGCGCAGATCATCCAGTTTGTGGATATCTGGATGGTCCTTTCGGGTAAAGATCACACCACCGAAGATATTGTAGGGTACATCACCTCTCAGGTTATAGAGGGTCGCGATACGGGATACCCGATATTTTACCTCCAGATTGACATAGATACCGGGATTGACCAATACAAAGTCAATATCACCCGCGGCAACCGCTGGATTTACCTCATCGAAATCCAAGGGAATAATCCTGAACCGATGATTGGGTATCGCCTCTTCAAGATAGTCTGAAGTGGGGCCCCACATGATCCGGGTCACGAAGTCGCCCCGGTGACTCAAGACCCCGATCTTGACTGGACCAGCTGCCACGACAGCCGGAAAGAGATAGATCAACAGCAGGCAGAAAAGTAAAAAAACCTTCTTAAACAACATGGAAGCCAAACATATATAGCTGATTTACCAAGAATAGGTGAACCGGATATATCTAGCAAGCATGGCGGGTAGTTGAATTGGAACGCATCCCCAGCGCCCCTTACCACATCAAATCGTCTGGTACTTTAAAATCAGCGTAGGGATCACCCGCATCATCTTCCTTGTCGATTTCATTCCAAACCATCACACAGGCCTCATCCCTCTGTCGGATCTTCTCTGCCACACCCACCGGAACAACATCATACTGGTGATCCAGTTTAACGATAGCCAACTGGCTCCGGCTGAGTTGAGTGTGCATCTTTTCAGTCACATAAACCCGTTGGATCTTCCCGGAATCACTGAAGTTGTAAGCCATTTCACCTTCATTCAATGACAGACGATTCAGCTCGACTAGCTGCCTGATCTGTGCTGCCGTCGCCTTATGTTTCGCCTCTGCGTTTTTTATCCGGTTCAGCTCACGATCTCGCTCGGCATTCCGAGTCATTGCCTGTTTGGCCAACCGGGTAGATTCGTCCTGCTGTTTGTTTTTACTGTGCCGCTGCTCCCTCTCTTTACGTTGTTTGGCCTTTTTCGCCTTATTCACCTTTTGTTCATCAACCAAGCCAGCTTTCAGTAGTTGTTCGTGTAGTGAGTTTGCCAAGTGCTTGCCCCTTTTTCC
Organism: uncultured Gammaproteobacteria bacterium; assembly: GCA_965372385.1. Lineage (GTDB taxonomy): Bacteria > Pseudomonadota > Gammaproteobacteria > Chromatiales > Chromatiaceae > JASJBU01. The sequence goes on from CBDVCD010000077.1 coordinate 6,394, forward strand.
GCTGTGAAAGGTAATTTGTCACTGGAAACCATCTCTGGTTCAATCCAGGGCCAATAACTATCTAATGACGGACATAAAAAAACCCCACTGAGACTGAAGTGTGCCAGTGAGGTTTTGAGGAAGGAATCAGCTTAACTAACCCCTTGATTGTTATTGGTAGGCGCGATTGGAATCGAACCAACGACCTCTACCATGTCAAGGTAGCGCTCTAACCAACTGAGCTACGCGCCTAATGGCATGCGAAACACACTCCGTATTCATCCCTGAAGCTGGGTGCCAGATCATACAAGCAGAGTAGCGCCGATTGCAAGCCGTATTCTGCCACCTGATACAGGTTCCCATCAACTCACCCGATGTATCGTCAGTTTGATAAACCCCATATTGTTGAAATAGAAACAGTCCAAATCATTGTCCTTCTTGTCAACCGCCACCATTGCTGTTCCTGCTCTGCGTCTTCCGGCTCATTTTGCTAGCCTCCTTAAGGCACAGGATGATTTTATTCATCATCTTCCCCCCTTAAGAAGCGAATGGAGCGGACCTTATAATCGAGTTCTCCTTCACTCTTGCGTGATTCCAGAAACTCAATGGCTTCCTCCTCGCTGACCCCCGCCAGATTCGCCAGCTCCTTTGGTCCAACCTTTACCAGGCTCATAACAGGATTCTTCACATCCGACGTGGCCTGTTTTCTCAGTGCTTCAATGGCAAAGTCAAGCCGTTGGGAACTGGTGCCATAGGCCAGCACCATGGCGAGTTCATCCATGCGCCGAATATGTTTGGCAAAATTACTCATGACCAGGTTCGTCATACGGCGCTCACTGTTGAGCCGATTCTGAAAGGTTTTCCGGTCCAGCATGATCAACTCAGTCGACTTCATCGCGGTAGCCGTCGCGGATCTCGGACCGGTGTCTATCAGGGCAAGCTCACCGAAGATATCACCCTGTCCCAGGGTGGCCAGGGTAAGCTCAAGCCCGTTCATATCGATTCGTGACACCTTGATTGCACCTTCATCCACCATATACGCATAGTCCCCCATCTCTCCCTCGGTGAACAAGACCTCCCCCGGTTTGAGTAACAATCGCTCAAAGTGACCACTGTATTCATCAAGCAGTTCATCATGCAGATAGCCAAAGGCCCATTGAAAGAGACTTTCGAATGGCGCACTGATAGGCACAATAAAATTACCAATGGATTCAATCCATTGCTTGTCGGCCAGCGAAGTAAAACCGAGGCGATCATACATGCTTACCGTCTCATGGTTTACCGAGGAATAGACGTGGGTAACACCCCATGAATGCCACACACCAATCGCCATTTTGATCAGTGCACGAATGACATCACGCCGGCTCTTCCAACGATTACGTACAGCCAGCATACTGGGGCAGGCATCTACCGTGGGATGGCCATGCTCAAGCTGCCACTGACGAGCGACTGACTCCCGGTACGGGGTTAGATCGAAATACTCTTCCGAAGCAAGCCCCAGACCAGAGTCCATACCGATTCGCATGGTTCCAACCGGCTCCCCATTTTCGTAGGCAATGATATTGAGGCTGTTGGGAAAGGCATCGAAACGGTCAACAATCCGCTGATTAGGGAATGACTCCCCACCATATTTACCGTCTTCAACCACATAAACCTCATGCCTCAACCAGAAAACATCATCCAGTTCTTTTGCGGACTGAGCAATCTTGAGTTTCATCGTCATAGTTGCTTAACACCATAGAGAGTTTTACAGCAGTGGGCCATTACACATTCCAATCCAGATCAGGAACCAGATCAAAGGCCAGGAGTAACTTCAATTTATGCAGCCTATTTTTCACCCTCTTTATAGGTCAGACGCTCCCACCGAACCAGGCAATCGGCAGAGCAACCGATTATCTTATCCGTCAGCGGAAACTGCCCAATGCGGACCCGTAGATAGGCATAGAGCTCAGCAACCCAGGCAGGTTGCGTCTCTTTGACCGCAACCCTGCGTTCACGAAAATCGTAAGGAACGATCAGGACATGCATGCGTTCCATGTGCGTACTTGCGGCCAGGGTATAGAGTTCCTCCACTCCCCGGTTACCCATTGCCAGACAACCCGTCGACCAGGCGCTGCCATGTATAAAGATGTTGGAGCCAGGCTTTGTACGCCCCTCATCCGAGGCATTTTTCCAGTCGAAGGTATTGGGATAATCGAGTTTCAGGGAAAGATGAAAATGACTGTTGGGATTCAGCGCCTCAATGCGATAGAAGCCCTCTGGCACCTGCTTGTCCCCCTCCTTTAACTTGGGACCCGCCTGTCCGCTGGCGGCAAACACAGGGTAGTCATGAATATGCTGCCATTGTCTCTCCTCCCAGGCCCAGAGCTCTACCCGTCGACTCTCCTTCAGGGCAATAAGCTGAGCCCGCTCAGGCGGATAGTGCAGGCCGGCCCGGTGAAAACGCGCCTGTAATCTCCTTTCGGCCTCCGGATAGGCCCGCTGAACATCAAGCCCCTCGGGGGGAGTCGCCAGGGTAGGCCGCACAGCCACCAGCATCAGCAGAATTATCCCCGGTCGAATCAACCCACTCCCCCGTGCATCCTGACCCTCTTCAGCCAGTTTGCATAGATGATATCCGAGATTTTATGCAACCGCTGGATGCGTCCCGGTAAATTGTCCTTGATGGAGCGCGCTGACTGGATACAACATGAGTCGAGCTTGAGATCGCTGCCATACTTGTCAATCCAGGCCTCCACCATCTCTTCCGTCATCTCCAGATGGAACTGCATCCCCAGGTGATCACCGAGAACGAAACCCTGGTTTTTGTAGCAATCACTCATCAGCAGCGGCTGGCTGTCAGGGGGCATGGAGAAGGTATCCGCATGCCAATGAAAGGTGTCGAACTCCACCGGTAAACCATCCAGCCAACCCTGGTGATTGCCGGCACTTAGCCTGTAAAGAGGATACCAACCGATCTCCATGCCCTCCCCCCGGGTGACGACCCCACCCAGTGCCTTGCTGATGAGTTGACCGCCGAAGCAGATGCCCATCATAGGGATACCTGCTTCATCGGCCTTGCGTATCAGGTCCAGTTCGGCCTCAAGCCAGGGCAGATGATCATTGACGCTCACCGCCGCACCCATAAAAACCAGTCCGGAGACATCATCCAGCTGGATTGGAACAGGACGATCCGCATCGATACAGACCAGTTCCCATGGCATATCCTGCTGATCGAAAAAATCGCCCAGATAGCCTGGCCCCTCACAGGCAATATGACGAAAGACGCGAATCGGTTTCACAATGAATCTGTTGAATTGAACCAGAGGTCATTCTAACCAAGGAGCGAGTGATTAGGAACAGCCTGTCCACGGGATGACCTAAGTTATTGAACCCTCAAGCAGCCCTTAATCCATGATAGCGGACAACTCACTGATAAGTTAAAGGTTGCCTCTTTGACTGAGCTTGTTTCTTCTGCCTTGTCAGCCACTTCCATCACATGAAAACTGTATCTATTGCGGCCTGAGCCGTGCCACTCATCGCAAACACCAGTAGCATGAGTAGTGTCGAGCCAGTCAACCCGGCCCACAGGGCCGCGGCCAGCGTCAACAGCAGATCCTTAAGCAAACCAGGGCTGGACAACGCCACCAGAGCAACCTCTTCTCCGGTGTGGCCATTACGCTCTGATTCACTCATCAGCCTGCCTCGTTCTGTCAGCTGATCGACTGCCGGCAATGCACCCACATCAGGCGCCAATAACAACCGGTAGCGGGTAGCGCCTGGTACTTCAGGGGATGCGTAGATGAACTCTTCACTCATGGGTTGTAGGTAGGGCTTCATATGGCAGCTCCGGGGAGAAATGAGAGCACCACATAACGGTCAAAGCCAAGTCCTTCAGGGTCATTTTCCGGGTAGCGCGCCAATCCCCTACCTTCGAACTTGGTTTTTATACGTTCCGGCGAAATACCTGCATCGACCAGCCGCTGGGTAACCTGCTCGGCACGCAGTCTCGTCAATTCCATGTTATAGGCATCGCTACCACGCCGATCGGCGGATGCCTTAACCTCGATATCCAGCTCGGGAAAGGCCTTGAGCATGCCGGCCAGCGCATCGAGATGCGGTTGAATGGCCGGCTCGATATCGCTACCTTCCGTACGAAAACGGATACAGAATGAAAAACCGTTGGCGACTGCGCCAAGCCGCGTCCGGTTGATAGAGATTTGACGCTGGATTCGTGCATGCTGTTCAGCCTGCTGATGACCCAGGCTATTAATCTGCTCCTGCGCGACCGACAGCCCTCCAGTGACCCGCTCAATCTGATCCTCCTGCTGTTCGATATGGCCGATCAGCGCCCCTCCCATGATCCCCACCATCACTCCCGGAGGTCCCGCCAACAGGGCGCCAGCAAGCGCACCGATGGCAGGCCCCTTAAGGATTCCCAGATCCGCTGTTGCGGCCTTATCCACGGTTTCGGCCTGTCCATGCATACTGATACTCAACAAGACCGCCGCAATGATTTGCTTTTTCAAAAGATTACCCTCCAGTTTGATCCAGCGTGTCATCCATGACAAATTACGGTTGGCCATCACCTGCGCCGGGTTTTAATGAACTCGGGGTAATTACAGAACAGCGAAATGGCGAAGTGATTACCCAATTGTGGCCATTCAGGGGGGAAAAGTGGCAGAATTCTGTCAGCCGATGGAAAAAATCATCTATATCACATGGAGATATTTTGCAGAATGTGAATATAATTCTTTTTTACAACGGGAATCTAAAGTATTAGATAGCGTGGCCGCTATTAGCCTAGGGAAGAAGTTTAAGAGAATAATTAAGCGGATCATGAGACCTCTCCAATCAGGACTTTTAGCGGTTATAGCGCTTTACGCCTCAATGCAGGCCTGTGCGCTGGAGGTTGTATCGAATCCATCGGTGAAAACTGACTCACTCTCACTCAGCAGTCTGCGAGCAATCTTCAGTATGCGCATGACACAATGGCCTGACAGCACACCGATTCGGGTATTTGTCCTGGGCGATAAAAACCCGATTCACTCGGAGTTTAGTAAGACGGTGCTGGGGGTCTTTCCTCACCAACTTCGTCGGGCATGGAACAGACAAATCTATTCGGGCACCGGCCAGGCGCCCATCAAGGTCGATTCAGAAGCCGAGATGCATCTCAAGATAGAGTCCACGCCTGGCGCCATTGGCTATCTGCCCGAGGACCAGATCAATGAACAGGTTCGATCCATTGAAATCGAATAAATTTAAGGCATTCTGCCTGTTGTTAGTCTGGAATGCTCCGATTCAGGCGGAGGATGCTTTTACCTGGGATAATAACTTCCAGGTCCATGGCTTCCTCTCCCAAGGTTATGTGAACACCACCTCAAACAATTTTTTCGGTGAAAGTGAGGACGGTAGTTTCGACTTCCGGGAGATCGGAATCAATGCATCCTATCGACTCACACCTCAGGTAATGGTCTCCGCCCAACTACTCTCCCGCACTGCGGGCGAGATGGACAATGGCTCACCCAACCTCGATTATGGCCAGATCGACTACACCCCCGTCTCTAACGAGCAGGGACGTGCCGGCATCATCCTCGGCCGGTTCAAAAACCCGATGGGTTTCTATAACGAGACCCGGGACGTTGCCTCAACCCGACCCAGCATCTTCGTACCTCAGGTAATCTATTGGGATCGTGTCCGCAACATGGTGTTGTCCAGCGATGGGGGCCTGATCTACGCTGATCTGCACAGCGATCTGCACAGCTTCTATCTGAAACTTTTCACGGGCAAGACGCCCATCGATGAGAATGTGGAGAAAAGCTATTTACCCGCCAGCCTGGAGCCCAGTCTTGATCAACGGGGCCTGACCACAGGCGGTCGGCTGCTTTACGAATGGGATGGCGGCGTCTTTCGTCTGGCATTGAGTGGCGCAACGCTCAGTATGGACGGCGAGATGGCGGGCGGCTTCCTGACGGGAACCCTGGATATTGACTTCTGGATTGCCTCCGCGCAGTACAACAACGGTCCTTTTAGTCTGACAATGGAGTATATGAATGAACCCTTGAGCTATGAGGGATTCATGGGCAT
>CBDVCD010000078.1:0-12433 GCA_965372385.1 uncultured Gammaproteobacteria bacterium
GCAATCTACCTCGTAGCGTGGTTCACCCAGCAGGTGAGTCGGTCTATCGAACAAAATGCACTTGAATTCAACTCGTTGCTAGTAGATTGGAGTGGTCAACTGCGGAATCTAGGTTGAAGCGCGGAATATTTTACTCCTGTCTTTGCAGGAAGCTGAGCCACTGTTCCGCTGCATTACGTGTTTTTTCGAATTTCCTGGCCTCGGAAAACGCGGAAATCGCGCGCTCCGGAGAGCTTCCTTCATAGCAGGCTATACCCAACAGCAGCCAGGCCTGGTGCATTTTCTCCACACTGGGTTGTTGCTTACTCAGGAACTCACGCAGGGTCTTTTCCGCTGCGTCCCAGCGGTTTGATTCAAGGTAGAGTTGGGCCAGGCGGAGACTCAGGTCGGGATCAACGCGAAGCAGCGCAGCCTGTTCCAGCGCTGCAATCGTCTTATCCATCTCCCTGGCCTGTTGCCAGGCGTTGGCTAGCTGCTCCCAGGTCTTGCTGTTTGATTTGATGCGGCTGCTCTTCAGCTCCTTTTCGAGCAGCTGTGCCGCCTTATACGGGGCGTTGCGCTGGACATAGAGCTGGGCCAGGTTCAGCAGATCCCGTTCGGATTCGAGATGGCCGTTCAGATAGGCGAGCTCCATCACCGCGAGCGCGGCGCTGTAGTGTTGCTGCATCAATTCGATGCCGGCGAGCTGACGCCAGTAATCGTGCCGATCCGGGAACAGCTTCAACATCTTGTGCAGCAGTTTGCCGCACTGGGAATAATCCTCGAGTTCGTGATAGACGCCAAGCAGGCTCTGATACCAGCTCTCGTTGGGTTCCATGCTCAGTTCGATGGCTTTGCTGAGGGGCTTGATGGCCTCTTTATACTGTTCCTGTTGCAGGTGGGCACTGCCCAGCATCACATAAGCCTCCGTCTTTGGCGACTCGGCGTGTTGGAACCATTGGGTGAGCAGTTCGACGGCCGCTGCAAAGCTCTCGGTTGCCATATGGAGTTGGGCCAGGTTGTAGCGTCCCCGTTGTTGTGCGTCTGCGGGAAGGGCTGTCAGGTCGAGGCTGCGCTTCAGATAGGGAATGGCCGTTGGGTAGTCATTCAGTTCGATATGGGCGTGGGCGAGGGATTGCAATGCAATGGCCTGTTCATAAGGCCGCCTGGTTGTCTCGGTCACCAGTTTTTCCAGTCGTTTCACCGCCTGATCAGACTTGCCGGCATCGAGCCACTCCTGGGTTGTTTCCAGCACCTGATAGGTTTTTCGCGAGAGGGTCTGCTGCTCTGCCGCCTGCAGAGTGAAACAGCAGTCGACCAGTATCAGTAGGGTGATCAGGAGCAGTTCAGGGCGTTGAACCCGGCAGTGATCTCTCATTTTCTTTTCCTGTCGAGTTGGAAATTAACCACCTGTTCGGCACGTACCGAGACCGGTTTTCCCTCCTGGATGCGAGGTTTGAATTTCCACTTCAATACGGCCTGGATCGCCGCGTGATCGAATATGCCTTCCGGTTCGGATTCCACCACCACCACATCCTTCACCGTTCCTTGCTCGGTGATCAGCAGGGAGACCTTGACCCAGCCCTCGATACCTCTTCTTTGCGCCCGGTAGGGATACTGGGGCGGCAGGCGGGAGATGGCCATGAAATCCCGGTCGGGTGGCCCCTGACGGACCGGGCCGATATAGGGCCCATCGATCGCCATGGGGATATCCGGGACGGAAAAGGTGATATTCGGTGCCTGGATCGCTGGCCGGGCAACATCCACTTGCTGCAGTTCCGGTTTTGCGGGCGGGCGTTCCTCCGGCTCGGGTTCCGGTTCCGGTTGGGGGCGTTGCCGTAGCCGGGTCTCGCTGTCACGTTTGAGCCGGACGAACTCCATCACGGGCCGTTGCCGGTCCGTCTGCAGATCCACGGTTTTATGCATCAGCATCCACTGCATGGTCCACAGCAGTCCGCCAGAGATGGCAAGGCCTGCCAACAGGGAAAACAGGATGCGGGGCAGATGGTGCATGTTTGGGCGTTTAGCCGCCGTCATCCGCGGCGATGGCCACGTTGGTGATGCCAGCCAGGCGAACCTGGTCCATGACCCGCACCAGCAGACCGATCTGGGCCGCCCGGTCACCCTGGATCACTACCTGGCCCTCGGGGAACTCGGCCCGCAGCCGCTCGATATTGGCGCGGACCGACCGCACGTCAACGCTTCTGCCCTCGATCCAGATCTCTCCATTGGGCCGAATGGCAATCAGGATATTGGCCTGCTCCTGTTGCTGAGCGGTCTCGGCGCTGGGTCGATTGATCTCCACCCCGGACTCCTTGACGAAGGAGGTGGTTACCACGAAGAAGATCAGCATGATGAAGACCACATCCAGCATCGGGGTCAGATTGATGTCGGAGTCGGCGCTGCCGCTGTTGTCACTGCGATGTCGTCGCATATTGTTAACCCGTATTTTTCATGCAATGGTCAGATGGTCGGCCAGCCGCGCCAGCCGCTGTCTGATTTCCCGCTGCAGCCCCACCCTGAAGTAGAGCCCGGGAATGGCCACCATCATGCCCGCCATGGTGGGGATGGTGGCCTTGGATATACCCGACGCCATGGCGCGCGCGTTACCGGTGCCGAGCACTGCGATGATGTCGAATACCTCCATCATGCCGGTGACCGTGCCCAGCAGCCCGAGCAGGGGACAGAGCGTAACCAGTACCTTGATCAGGGGCAGGGTGCAGTTGAGGCGCGCGGCGGTATCCGAGATCAACGCTTCGCGGATGCGCAGGGCATGCCAGGAGTGTCGGTCGCGGCGATCCACCCAGCTTGCCACATCGCTGGCTGCCTGGCTGGAGAACTCACGCCGGAAATACCAGTAACGTTCCACGATCAGGGCACCAAGCAGGATCGCGGTGAGACCGATGATCCATAACACCGGGCCGCCGGTATCGAGAAAACGCCGGATAGCTTCGATGATCTCCAGCATCTAGTCCTGCTCCCGCTGCATGGCCATCAGGCCGGCGGACTGTTCGTCCAGGATCTGTACCAGGGCGCGGCTGCGGGTCGCCACCAGGGTGTGCAGAAACAACAGTGGGATGGCGACGATCAGGCCCAGGGCGGTAGTGACCAGGGCCTGAGAGATGCCGTTGGCCATCAGCTTGGGATCCCCAGTGCCGAACAGGCTGATGGACTGGAAGGTGATGATCATGCCCACCACGGTGCCCAGCAGTCCCAGCAGGGGGGCGATACCGGCCAGCAGCTTGATCAGGCCCTCGCCGCGGGTGAGCCTTGGGGTCTCCCGTATGATCGCCTCGTCGATCTGCAGCTCCAGATTCACCGGATTGACGGATGAGTTTTCGTTGGAGAGCTTCAGGATGCGCCCCAGGGGATTCTTTTCTGACGGGCTGGCGAGATTGTCCAGCTGGCGGCGGATGGCTCCGCCCACCCAGGCGATATACACCAGCCGGAAGATCACCAGCAGCAGGCCGAACGCCCCCAGGGTGAGGATCACATAGCCGATGATACCGCCCTGCTGCAGTCGTTCCATCAGGCTGGGTGTCTCCACCAGCAGGCCAAGCAGTACACCGCGGGTCGGGTCCAGCGCCAGTTCGGCCTGGCCCCGGGTGGCGGAGCTGAGACTGGCGGCTGACTCACGGTCAGTACTGGAGGGTTGCCTTGCCAGCACCACGAAGCGGCTGGTCTCCGGCTGGTACTTGAGGTAGCGGTCTCCCTGCAGGGTGTTGAAGAGGCCGACCCGAACCACCTCCTGTTGGCGGGTAATCCCGTCGGTATCAGTTACCTTGGCGGGAAAGCGCACCACCCGGCCGGATTCCACGATCTCCTGCTGGACCAGCAGCCAGAGGCGCTCAAGCTCGGTGATGTCAGGCAGTTTCTTGCTCTCGCCGAGGATGGTGAACCACTCCGCCCGGTCCGGATACTGGGCCGATACCGATGATTCATGGATAAAGGCCGCCAGATCCTTCGAAGTCTGCCGCACCGTACCGAAGACCTCCCCCAGATCCCCGGTGCGCTGTTTCAGTTCGGTCTCGAGTCCGGCAAGCTCGGCCTCGTTGGCCTCGAAGGATTGCTTGAGGGTCTTGCCCCGTTCCCGCTCCACAGCCAACGTCTCCCGTAGCTGTTCAAGCAGCTGCTTCTGGTCGGCGTGGGCCGCCAGAAAGGTCTGTTCCCGTTCCTGGCGAATGGCCGCGTCACGCTGCTGAGCCTCCTGGACCTGACGCAGCAGCTGGTCCAGATGGGTGGGATGTTCCGCCAGGGCAATGCCTGACCAGAGCAGTCCGAGCAGCAATATCAGCGCACGGGATTTCATGGTCTGACCTCCTGTGGGGCCGCAACCGGCAGGCGCAGCAGATCCGGTGCCGCCTGTTTACGGGCGATGCGCAGTCCGTTGCGGATTGGCAGATTGTAGCGGGCGGGGAGGGGCTTCCAGTCGCCGCTGATGGTATCCCAATGCCCCACTTCTCTCCGGTCCAACGTCAGGTAGTAGAGCCCGACCCGACCGATACGCAGGAAGTCGACGGTACGGGTTTTATCGTCCGTCCGCAGTTCGCCCCGGCTGGCTTCGATGGTGCGACTGTACTCCAACTCGATCTGGTAGGCCTCCAGCACCCGACGGTATTTCTCTCCAATACTGATGTCCGCCCGGTCCATCAAGCCTTTGAGCTGCTTGATGCGCAGGCTGCGTTCCTCAGGCAGGAAGGGCTGGTCGATCTGAACGAATTCATCCAGCCACTCCAGCATGCGCAGCATCAGGGGCACGATCTCCCGCTGGGTCATGTCCAGATCCTGCATCTGTTTCTGGATTGATGTTTTCTCCGCCTTTTGGGATTCCACCAGACGCCGCAACTGATCGTCATAGACAGTGAGTACCTCCAGTTCCCGGCTGAGGCGCTGATACTCCTCCAGCATGGCCTTGGTCTCGTCATCCAGCTTGTTGATGCGCTGCTGAACCCTGGCCTCTTGTCGGGTGTTGTCGATACTGGCGTCGATGGAACGGGACAACGGATCCTTGGCCGCCAGTGAGGTGTTGTGGAAGATACCGAAGCCAATGGTCAGAAACAGATTGCACCAGAGAAGTGGTCTGAGTGTTTTTCGAAAAGGTCTTTGTTTGTTCATTATTAAATCAGCAGCTACTGGGGGATGGGAATTATAACGGACTGTTAACGGCAGGTTTACCCCGTAACTATTTTTCCAGGAATTTTCTGCTCAGCATGCCGCTTTCGGCAGTAAGTTAGGCGTCTTTTTGACCCCAGACCTGAGATTATCCTGGCACAATCCGTCCCAGGGCAGTGCCTATGCCCATTAAGATCAGCAGGCCGAGTCGATAGGATTGCCGTTGCATGACAGGCCTCCTCAGAAATTGTCGGTGTAGGAGAGCATGGCGGTACGGGGGGCACCGGCACAGTAGGTCTTGACCCCGCTGGTGTTCTTCTTCACCTCCGTGGCATAGCGCTTGTCGGTGAGGTTCTCCACGTTGAGTGCGAGGGAGTGACGGCCGGTCTCATAGCCCAGCATCAGGCTGGTGAGGAACGCGTAACCCTTATACTTCTCGGTATTGGCGTTATCCATGTAGTAACTGCCCCAGGTGTCCGCCTGCAGAGGCGCCTTGAAACCGGAGGGGTGATGATAACCGGTGGAGAGGCTGTACTGATTTCTTGGGATAGAGGGGATCTGGTTGCCGGAACGGTCATCCGGGATCTGATCACGGCCAACTCGAACCAGTTCTTCGCTGGTGGATTGACTTTCGATTCAGCACAGCCAGAAATTTATTTGGCCTGCCTCTGCGGTCAACCACAAACCTAACAAGAGACGGTAACGCAAATTGAAACATCTTTATCTCTCCTGGGACTTATCTCGCTCAATTGCAGCGGTCCGCAGCTGTTGTTTCCCGGCCTGCTTGGTCTGCACCGGGTAGGGTAGAGATCCGCCGGTTGTTTTCTCAGCGTGGACCTGTGCTTGTAGCTGGTCTCCACACTCCCGTATTGAGCTATCCGCAATCTGTCCAGTTCCGGGTGTTTTGCGTTCGGGGCCCCGATAGACCCATTGCAGCACAGCGTCCTGAACCTGTTTGCCCTGCCAGGCCGCCAGTCCTGAGTGGTTGATGATGAGTGTCACTACCCAGCGCTGGTTGTGCTGGTCCTGGACATAGCCGGCCATTGAGCTGACGTTATTGAGTGATCCGGTTTTGATGTGCGCCCGGCCGGCGAGGCCGGTCTTGCGTAACCGTTTACGCATGGTTCCATCGACGCCTACGATCGGAAACGAGGCGATGAACTCGGGCATTAATGGGCTTTCGAAGGCGGTCTGGAGCAGGCGTCCGATGATCTCTGTGGTTATCTGTGCGTTGCGCGCGAGTCCAGAACCGTTACTGACCAGGACCTTGGTTGAAGGTAGCTTCCAACTGTCGAGCCAGTCTGCGATAAGGCGCTGGCTCTGCGCGGATTTTGCGGGCGCACCCCGGGTTTCGGCGCTCACTGTGAGCAACAGCATTCGGCTGATGAGGTTGTTGCTGAACTTGTTCATGCCGCGGATCACTTCAGCTAGCGGGCGCGACTCGATGCGGTGGAAGAGCCTGGCATTGTGCGGCACCAAGCCCGGTTTGCTAACGCCCTTGAGCTCTCCCCCCATCTCTTTCCAGAGTGCACGGAAGGCCCCAGCAATATGCTCGGCCGGGTCCATGACCAGGTAGGCATTGCTCCATTCGGGACAGTTTACCGAATAGTTACCCTGGATATTCAAGGTCGCGCCATCATTATGCTCGGACAAGTGGACCACCGGGTTGTGATGCTTTTTCTGGCAGGGGCCAGAGACCAATTTCGTCTGGTTGCGGATCTCCAGGTTGGCCAGGGGCGGGTAGGTAAAGAGCTGGAGACTCTTCCCGCTCTGGTCCGCTAGCAAGTGCACTTGTGTGGTCTGGAAGTTCAGGCTGAGGGGATGGGGCAGGGCGTTATAGGCTCGCCGGGGCTTACCGTCGAAGTCACCCCGGTGTTCTGTCGTGGCGGCGAAATAGCTGCTGTCTATGATCAAATCACCCTGGATCATGCGTATCCCGCGCTCGCGCAGACCGTGTAGGAACTGCCAGAATCGTTCAGTGGTCAGGTACGGGTCTCCGTAACCCTTCAGAATGAGATCACCGGCGAGGATTCCATCCGCTAAGGTTCCTCTGATGTAGGCTTCCGTGCGCCATTGGAAGTTCGGTCCCAGGGTATCCAGTGCCACCAGACTGGTCAGCAGTTTCATGACAGACGCGGGGTTGCGGGGAACCGATTCGTTCAGCGCCAGGGTTGGCGAGGTCTCTGACACCCTGCTGACATAAAGGCTGACGTCAGCGGCAGGGATACCATGGGTGCGTAAAGCTTTCGCTATGCTGGCAGGTATCTCACTTGCCGATTGGGCAACCAGTGGGACCAACAACAGACCTATGAGCATGCCGGTGGCAAGCGTCCAAAATAATCTTCGTGTCCAGGATATTGGCGACTTTCGGTTCAATTTTTTCACCCTTCCTTTGTTTTTCTTGCTATTGCCAATAAACAATAGTGGCGGTTGCTGAGGATAGGAACCTGCTATCAATATGCCTTTTCTGATAACCCGATGCTAGTGCCCCGTCAAGGTTGTATTGATGGAGTACTAGTCTTCCTTATGTAATGGTTGAGCGCAATTAGTAGCTTTCCTATAAAAAGCATGAAAACCCAAGCCAGGTTGATAGTTATCGACCCGGTCGATGAGAAGTTTATCCGGGTCAAACCTTGTCAGGCGATTTTGTTCTCAGGATGTTTGAGTGGCCTACTGACTGTGTAATCTGATTCAGAGTAACAAAGGTTCCTTCTGCTTGAATCTGACCCAGTTCTTGCCGTTCCATGCCTCCAGGGGACGATAACGGGATTTGTAATTCATCTTGGTGGACCCTTCGATCCAGAAACCGGGATAGACCCAGGGTTTACCCAGTTCGGCAGCATGCTGGATCTGCCAGAGCAGGGCGAAGACACCCAATCCCTCCGAACGCATGTCAGGATCGAAAAATGTATAGACGGATGAGATGCCATTGGGGAGCCGGTCGGTAACGGCTACCGCAACCAGTCGTTGTGCCTGACGAAACTCGTAAAAGTCTGTCTTGGCCCAGTCGCAGGTAAGGAACTTCATATACGGCTCCGGCTCGGTGCAGGTCATGGCCCCGTCAACATGACGTTGGGTCTGGTATTTCATGTAGAGCATGAAATGCTCCTGGGAAAATTGCGCGGGCTTAGGGATGACCTGAATCCTCTCCCGGTTCTTGTTCCAGTTTCTGCGTTGGCTGCGATTGGGCTTGAATTCCGCTACCGGGAAGCGCAGGGAGACACAGGCCTCACACTGCGGGCAGGCCGGTTGATAGAGGTATTGCCCACTGCGACGAAAACCCCGATCGATGAGCAGTTGATAGATCTGGGAATCCACCCTGGCGGCCGGGTCGAGAAACAGGGTGCGCGCCTCCTGTCTTGGCAGATAGGAGCAGTCATGCACCTGGCTTATATAGAGCGCGTAGGCGGAGTCCTTAGTGAAGTCGGAGTTTTCCTTCATTATGCTGCTGCTGGCGTAAACGAAGACCAAAGACCTGGGCGTCCAGGAAGGTTACACCAGTCATCGAGATGATGACAAAATTGCACCCGGGAGATCTCTTCCGCTCCCAGGCTGATCAGGTGTTTGGTATACACCTGGCAATCGATAAGTTTGAACCCCCATTGATGCAGAGTCTGGCAGAGATGGACAAGGGCGACCTTCGAGCTGTCCGACATACGGTTGAACATCGATTCGCCATAAAATACGCTACCGATGGCGACACCGTAGAGCCCTCCAACCAATCGCTCTTCCCGCCAGACCTCTACCGAGTGGGCCAGTCCCAGCTCAAACAGTTGCTGATAGGCCGTGATCATCTCTGGAATAAGCCAGGTGCCGGGAGGCCCTCCACGGGGTTCGGAGCAGGCCGTGATGACCTGATCGAAAGCAGAGTCAAAGCTAACCCTAAACAGTCCCTTGCGCAGGGTCTTGCGCAGACTGCGGGAGGGTCTGATCTTGTCCGGATAGAGCACGGTCCTTGGGTCAGGTGACCACCAGAGGATCGGTTCATTAACGCTATACCAGGGGAAAACCCCCTGCCGGTAGGCATTGATCAGGCGAACGGGGGAGAGATCGCCGCCCACGGCGAGCAGACCATTAGGTTCTGTCTCCGCAAGTGCCACATCGAGGAAGGGCAAATAGGGGTTTGCTTCAAGCCGGTAAATCATGGCTCATTGTTGCAGTGATTAAGCATGGATAGCGATTATTTTACCTTGAATAGCTACCTGTTTCTGAATAGAAAAATTCGCAATATTGTGAAAATATCATCTGTTTTATCTGGTTGAGTATGTAACCTCCTCAATTAATATGACTTCATGTTTAAGTAAAATTTTGCAACTATTAATACTGAAGCCTCCCCGCATAGGGGAGAGGATCACTGGATCTAATCGGAGAGCGTTTTGCCGGATGCCATAAAACACCTCAAGGTGGGAGATGTGCTGCAATTACAGCATGCCCCAACGAGCGATAACCCCGATCGATATGCGGTAAAACTGGTCGGTTATCTACCCGGCCAAAGCCTGATTATTACCAGACCAAGAAAACAGGGGAATCCGATCCTGGTACGGGAGGGGCAGTTATTTACCGTGAGACTGCTGCATGGCGGCAATATCTTTGGTTTCGTCTCCAAGGTGCTGTCGGTTTACGCCAAACCTTTTCCTCATCTTCATCTGGCCTACCCGGTGGAAGTGGAGAGTGCGGCTGTGCGTAACGCGACCCGGGTAACGACCTCATTAAGCGCGCTCGTTAGTCATACCCAGGCAGGGGAGTGGCAGCTTCAGGGGCAGCCGACCAGCGTGCTTGACCTCAGCAGTACCGGTGCGCGGCTGCTGATGCATGAAAGGCTGGGTGAAGTGGGTGAGATGGTACGGTTGGAGCTGTCTTTGCAGGTCTGTGGCGGTGAGGACACTCTCCAGGTTCTCGGGACGATCCGCAATATTCGTGAATCCGAGGAAGGCGATGGCAAGATCGACTATATCCATGGTCTGGAATTCAGGGGCTTGAACCGCTTTCAGCAACTCCTGCTCTGCTCTTTCGTGTTGGGACGGATTGCGAAGGAGCGGGACTGACCGGGATCACCCCGGCCAGCTGCGCCCTGCTATCAACCCGCTGCATTCTCCAATGCGTCCAGAAACCGCTCCGCATCCAGCGCCGCCTGGCAACCGGTGCCCGCCGAGGTGATTGCCTGGCGGTAGACATGGTCCATCACGTCGCCGGCGGCAAACACACCCGGGATGCTGGTCTGGGTAGCGTTGCCTTCCAGTCCACCCTGGATCTTCAGGTAGCCGTTGGTGTTCTCCAATTGGTCTTCGAACAGACTGGTGTTGGGGCTGTGGCCGATGGCGATGAAGACCCCCATCAGGTCGATCTCCTTGGTAGTGCCGTCCTTGACGTTCTTGATGCGGATGCCGGTGACACCGCTCTGATCCCCGAGTACCTCGTCGAGCACCTGATCCAGCTCCAGGGTAATGTTGCCCTCCGCCGCCTTTTTCCGCAGTTGGCCGGAGAGGATCTTCTCGGAGCGGAACTCGTCACGCCGGTGCACCACCACCACTTGTGAGGCGATGTTGGAGAGATAGAGTGCCTCCTCAACCGCGGTGTTACCGCCACCAATGACCGCAACCTTCTGGTTCTTATAGAAGAATCCGTCGCAGGTGGCGCAGGCGGAGACACCGCGCCCGCGGAAGGCCTGTTCCGACTCCATGCCGAGATAGCGGGCCGAGGCGCCGGTGCAGATGATCAGGGCATCACAGGTGTATGCGTATTGGTCACCGGTTAGCTTGAAGGGCCGTTCGCTCAGATCCGCCTGGCTGATGTGGTCGAAGATGATTTGCGTGTCGAAGCGTTCCGCATGTTTGCGCATCCGCTCCATCAGGTCAGGACCCTGCACACCCTCGTTATCACCCGGCCAGTTGTCCACGTCGGTAGTGGTCATCAGCTGCCCTCCCTGTTCCATGCCGGTCACCAGTACCGGTTGCAGGTTGGCGCGGGCTGCATAGACAGCGGCGGTATAGCCTGCCGGGCCTGAACCCAGGATCAACAGACGGCAATGCTTGGTTTCGCTCATGTATACTTATCTCCAAAGTGGGTTAACCTAGGGCCCGAGGATTTTATATCTCCGCGGTAGGCAGATATCTGGGTTGCATTCGATCCTTATTAAGAGATGGTGTTGATTCAGCCGCTTTCAAGGTATGGAAATCAACCGGGAATAGTACGGAATGATGCACGGTGGGTAAAGGAATCGCCGGCAAACACGGATATATTTGCACTTAATCAATTGATCACGAGACAGATAGGTTTTATTTACATCAATGCGGATAGGCATACCAAAAGAGATCAAGCCCCTGGAGGGGCGGGTGGGATTGGTGCCAGAGGCCTGCGAGGAGTTCGTCAAGGCGGGGCATCAGGTCCTGCTGGAAACAGGCGCGGGCCAGGCCAGTGGCTACCCTGATGAACGCTATCAACGGCTCGGGGTCGAGCTTGTGCCGGACGCGGCCTCCCTGTACGAGCAGGCGGAGTTGATCGTCAAGGTGAAGGAGCCCTATGGAGCTGAGCCGGAAATGCTGCGCGGTGATCAGCTGTTGTTCTGTTTTCTGCATCTGGCGGCCAACCCGGAACTGACCCAACGATTGTTGGCATCCGGGGTCACCGGCGTGGCCTTCGAGACCCTGGCTGACCGGGGCGGGCTGCCGATTCTTGCCCCCATGAGCGATATCGCCGGGCGGCTCTCCGTGCAGATCGGCGCCAAACTGCTGCAGCGGCCGGAGGGTGGCAAGGGGCTGTTGCTGGGTGGTCTGCCCGCCGCGGAGCGGGGCCGGGTGGTGATCATCGGTGCGGGTCAGGCCGGTGGTAATGCGGCGCTTATGGCGACTGCCCTGGGGGCGGAGGTCACCGTATTCGCTCGGAAGCGTGAACACATGGCCCGTATGCGGGAGCTGGGCAATAATGTCACCGCCCTCTATCCCTACCAGGAAAGTCTGGCCGAGGCGGTGGCCCGGGCCGATCTGCTGGTGGGGGCGGTGCTGATTCCGGGCGCCAAGGCACCCAAGCTTATCTCCCGGGAACAGGTGGCGAACATGGGGCAGGGCAGTGTGATCGTGGATATCTCGGTGGATCAGGGCGGTTGTATCGAGACAACCCGTCCGACCGATTATGCTTCGCCAACCTATGTGGAGGAGGGGGTGATCCACTTTGGCGTGACCAACATGCCGGGAGCGGTGCCACGTAGCGCCTCCCAGGCCCTGTCGGCGGCCATGATCCCCTATCTGCGTGAGTTGGCCTCGCCAGGATGGCGTGAAAACCCCCAGCTTGCCGAGGCGGTCAATCTTTCGCATGGGGAACTGATCTATCCTGCCTTACGTGGGCA
>CBDVCD010000079.1:0-12289 GCA_965372385.1 uncultured Gammaproteobacteria bacterium
CTGGCGCATAGCAGGTCAGCTTCGAACGGATAGCCATCGATTGTGCCTGAAATCACACCGGTAACCGACGAAGGTACAGAGACACCGATGGGTAAAGGAGTCCATGGTCCGAAGTAATCACAATTGAACAGATGTTCTTCCTCAGTAAAGGGGTAGAACATCTCTTGCAGATCACCATTCAGGTGGTCTTTTACGGCGCAAGAGCCGTCTATCTCCATGTGGAATGGTTCAATCACTACATCCATGCAATAGGTCGCATCATCTTCCGAACCGTTGCCTGCAAATGCAATGCTGGAACTGGCGGTTAATGCGATTGCAGCTAAGCCGCAGGTTGTGAACTGACGTAGTTTGCTCATAGGTGTCCTCCGAGAATTGGGATTATTGAGCGTGATCGACAAGGCCATTCGGATCGAGTAGCGACGATTGAGAATGGGTTTTGTCAGCGCCTGTCAGTCAGACCGTATCTGACAGGCTGGCAAGCCTAACAGCAGCGTAGCGGGATAGTCACTCCTGGAATTCCCTGGGTTTTTTGCCCAGAACCAAGGATTTCATTGGAAGAAATCGGTTTTATCCCGTAGTCGGGTATTGGATAGTCACAACAAGGACGGAATGGCATTCATGAGCAGAGAAAAAAACCGGGTTCAGTAAAACCCGCTGCAGGCTGGATTGAAAGACCGCGATCCGCTCTGCGTGATCCTGATTCATACCCTGTTTGTCGATGTAAGGGGGATTGACCTGGATAGCCGATCCCGAGACTCACCAGAGTCGGTGAACACCGCCTCCAGTTCCAACTGGCTGAGCGGCCGGTATTCACCCGGCGCCAGGGAGCGATCCAGCCGCAGGCCACCAATGCGCTCACGCCGCAGGGAGGTCACCCGATTGCCCACCGCGGCGAGCATCCGTTTGACCTGGTGGTAGCGGCCCTCACTGAGGGTCAACCTTACCCGCCGCGGGGTGAGATATTCCAGTTGCGCGGGTGCGGTCGGTTTTTTCTCGCTACGCAGGATCACCCCTTGTCGCAACCTTTCGGCCGCCTGTTCCGACAAAGGCTCCGCCAGCTCGACCAGATAATCCTTGGGGCACTTCCTCACGGGCGCCGTGATGCGGTGGGACCAGGCGCCATCATCGGTGATCAGCAGCAGACCGGTGGTGTCGATATCGAGACGGCCGACGAAGTGCAGACCGCTTGTCACGGGCTCATTCAGCAGATCCAACAGGGTGCTGTGCCGCCGATCCTCAGTGGCACAGACATAACCCTTCGGTTTGTTCATCATGAAGTAGTAGTGACCAGGCTGAGATACCGCTTCCGCGTCGAGTTGCACCTCGGCAGTCTCCGCTACATGCATCGCGGGTTGTGTCTGTAACTCTCCATCCACTAATACCCTGCCATCCCGGATCGCCTTCCGGGCCAGCGAGCGGGAGAGTTCTGTCACCTTGCCGAGATAGTGGTCGAGCCTCATGGACTGGAGAGAATCAGATCTCTTTGTAGATCTGCGCACCCTGTTGCTTAAACTCAACAGCCTTCTCTTGCATACCCTGCTGCAATGCCTGGCTTTCGGCAACGCCGTGGGTCCTGGCATAGTCCCGCACATCCTGGGTGATCCGCATGGAGCAGAAATGGGGCCCGCACATGGAGCAGAAATGCGCCACCTTGTGGGCCTCGTGGGGCATGGTCTCGTCGTGGAACTCCCGCGCCTTCTCCGGATCGAGACTGAGGGCGAACTGGTCCTCCCAGCGAAACTCGAAACGCGCCTTGGACATGGCGTTGTCCTGCAATTGGGCGCCAGGAAAGCCCTTGGCCAGATCGGCGGCATGGGCCGCCACCTTGTAGGTGATGATGCCCTCGCGCACGTCTTCTTTATTCGGCAGACCCAGATGCTCCTTGGGGGTTACATAACAGAGCATGGCGGTGCCGTACCAGCCTATCTGAGCCGCGCCAATGCCGGAGCTGAAGTGGTCGTAGCCGGGGGAGATGTCGGTGACCAGCGGGCCCAGAGTGTAGAAGGGCGCCTCGAAGCAGTCCTCCAACTCCTTCTCCATGTTCTCCTTGATCATCTGCATCGGCACATGGCCCGGGCCCTCGATCATCACCTGCACGTCGTGCTGCCAGGCGATCTTGGTCAGCTCTCCCAGGGTCTCCAGCTCGCCGAACTGGGCGGCGTCGTTGGCGTCCGCCAGGCAACCGGGACGCAGACCGTCGCCCAGGGAGAAGGCCACGTCGTAGGCCTGCATAATCTCGCAGATCTCCTCGAAATGGGTGTAGAGGAAGCTCTCCTGATGATGGGCCAGGCACCATTTGGCCATGATCGAGCCGCCGCGGGAGACGATGCCGGTGACCCGCTCGGCGGTCAACGGCACATAGCGCAGCAGCACGCCGGCATGGATGGTGAAGTAGTCGACCCCCTGCTCCGCCTGCTCGATCAGGGTGTCGCGCATGATCTCCCAGGTGAGATCCTCGGCCTTGCCATTGACCTTCTCCAGGGCCTGATAGATGGGCACGGTGCCGATGGGCATGGGTGAATTGCGCAGGATCCACTCGCGGGTTTCGTGGATGTTCTTGCCGGTGGAGAGATCCATCAGGGTATCGCCACCCCAGCGGGCCGACCAGGCCATCTTCTCCACCTCCTCCGTGATGGAAGAGGAGACGGCGGAGTTACCGATGTTGGTATTGATCTTCACCCGGAAGTTGCGCCCGATGATCACCGGCTCCATCTCCGGGTGGTTGATGTTGGCCGGGATGATGGCGCGGCCGGCAGCCACCTCGGAACGTACGAACTCCGGGGTGATCTCAGCGGGGATTTTGGCCCCCATGGGCTCGCCGGCATGCTGGCGCAGCAGCTTGGCATAGCGGGGATCGGCCTGCAGCTCTTGCAGGCGGCAGTTCTCGCGAATCGCCACGAACTCCATCTCCGGGGTGATAATACCCTGGCGGGCGTAGTGCATCTGGGTGACGTTTTTACCGGGTTTGGCACGCCGCGGTGCATGGATATGTTCGAAGCGCAGCCGGGCCAGTTCCGGGTCGCCCTGCCGGGTCTGGCCGTACTCGGAACTAGGGCCGGACAGCTGCTCGGTATCGTCGCGCTCTTCGATCCACTTCGAGCGCAGATCCGGCATGCCCTGCATCAGGTCGATCTTCTGCTGGGGGTCAGTATAGGGACCTGAAGTGTCATACACGGTGATCGGCGGATTCTCCTCGGCGCCGAAACTGGCGGCGGTGGGATCCTGCTCGATCTCACGCATTGGCACCCGGATATCCGGTCGGGAGCCCAACACATAAATCTTCTTCGACTTGAGAAAGGGCCGGGTCACCTCTTCCGAGAGGCTGGCGGTCTTTTTGATGAAATCTTCGGGTATGGCGCTCATGGTAAAAAGCCTCGCTGGTGGGCGTTGGGGAGCGCGCGTAGTGACTGTATGTGCAACAGTTCTGTAGCTTCCCTACGCCGGTATTATCCGGGTCAGGTAGTAAGAGTCTTTCTCAGCCTGGCTAGCAGGCACCTCTAGCTGGTATCTCTTTCACTTCGTTAGAAATGCTCTCTTTGCCATCCCTGGCGCAACTTCAGCGATCTAAATCACTCCCAGCCACGCCTTCCTTGGCGTGTCGTTCGCCATGCTGCGAGAAGCAGTACATGGATGTACTGACAGCGAAGCCAAGGATGCAATGTCCACTGGACATTCGGTCATGGCTCACCCTACGCCGGTACTAACCGGATCAGGTGCGAAGGGTCTCTCTCAGCCTGTTAGCAGGCGCCCCTAGCTGTTGTTACGGTGCTCCGTAAGAAAAATCACTCTTGCCATCCATGGCGCCACATGTGTGGTTCAAATCACCCCCGGCCACGCCATCTGCCGTGCATGGCAAGGATTATTCCTACAATCTTCCTGCATTCCCCCGTCCCTGGGGGTCAGATGCCCAAGAGCGGCCTTGGCGTGTCGTTCGACACGCTGATGGAATCAACACACAGTATAAAGAAGGGGGGAGCTATTGCAATTCTTCAACAAGCCCCACACCAGCGCAGTGCCTGAGGAAAATAGATGGATCAGCCAGAGCCAAATTCTTGCCTGCAAGCGGCAAAATCCGTACGCTAGGTCTTCTCATCGACAATCCGACAGGAAAATCAGGGGATTTCAAATGATGGCAGACAGCAATGCACGGGCCCGCTTCAATATGGTCGAGCAGCAGATCAGACCATGGGATATCTTCGATCCCAAGATCCTGAGCCTGCTGGAGGAGTTGCCAAGAGAACAGTTCGTACCCGAGGAGTACCAGCACCTGGCCTTTGCCGACACTGAAATACCCATCGGCCATGATCAGCATATGATGTTTCCAAGGATGGAGGGCAAGCTGCTGCAGGCCCTGGATATTCAGCCCAATGACCGGGTGCTCGAAGTGGGCACCGGTAGCGGTTTCCTCACTGCCTGCTTGGCCAGGCTGGCCGATCGAGTGGTCAGTATCGACATTCATGCCGATTTCATCGAGATAGCCGGAGAGCGACTGGGCGACCTGGGCCTGCGTAATGTCCAACTGCGCACCGGTGACGTCCTGACAACCCCTCTGGATGAAGATGGACCCTTCGACGCCATTGCCGTGACCGGCTCGCTACCCACCCGTACCCAGGCGGATCTCTTTCGTAAGCAGCTCAAACCCGGTGGGCGCCTGTTTGTCATCATCGGCACCTCGCCGGTGATGGAGGCCCTGTTGATAACGAAGATATCGGACACCAGCTATCGGGAGGAGACCATCCTGGAGACTGAGCAGGCCCCACTGGAAAATGCAGAGCAACCTGCAGTCTTCGAGTTTTAATACCTCAAGTTTCGGAGTTCGAATTGCCATGAAACAGCGAAGGTCCGCGAGGATTTTGGCTTTTCGAGACCGTCAGCAGCAAGGATGCTGCTGTCGAGCCTACATGGATGTATTTACGGCGTGTCTTGAAAAGCCAAAATCCTCACGGAATCACACTGTGAACTCCGAAACTTGAGTTAATACTCCGTCAAGGTTGTATTGATGGAGTAATCGCTATCCAGAAACACC
Organism: uncultured Gammaproteobacteria bacterium; assembly: GCA_965372385.1. Taxonomy (GTDB): domain Bacteria; phylum Pseudomonadota; class Gammaproteobacteria; order Chromatiales; family Chromatiaceae; genus JASJBU01. Next base: position 5,027 of record CBDVCD010000079.1, read on the forward strand.
CATCGCCGGGTGTTTCTGGTACCCAATCAACCCATGTGACTTTCTGAACTCTTCACCTCCAAGGACTTACTGTCTTTGGACAGGCCGGTACAACCCTGTACCTGATTAGTACCCACCGTCTCCGGGCGGAAACTAATTCCGGGATCGCCCAAGTGCGGTGTAACGTATTAAAGTATGCCTATCACCGTATACATTACACCGCACTAATGAGCGCCATCCCGCGGACCAACACACAGAGGAAGGCAACATCATGAGCACTCTCAACGTTAGTTTACCCCTTACCCATGCCACCACATCCCAGTTGCTGATCATCAATGTGCAGGAGAAGCTGACCAAGGCGATGCCCAAGACCGATAGGGATATGATGGTCTCGAACATCAACCGCCTGAGCCAGACCGCCCGCTCATTGGATATTCCGATCATTCTGTCCGAGCACTATAGCAAGGGACTCGGGGAGACCATCCCCGAGATCATGCAACACCTGCCCCCGGGCACGGTAGCCAAGGATAAACTCACCTTCTCATGTTGTACCGCGCCGGGATTCGAGGAGGAGTTGGGCCTGGAGGAGAAACGCAAACAGATCGTGATTGTCGGGCTGGAGGCGCATATCTGTATTCTCCAAACCGCGGCGGGGCTGCAGCAGTGGGGCTATCAGGTCTTCGTGGTAGAGGATGCCATCTGCTCAAGAAGCACCTTGCATCGCGAGAACGCCATCCAGCGTATGCGACAGGGGGGCGTCAGGATCACCAACAGCGAATCGGTGGCCTTCGAGTGGGTGGGCAACGCAAGTCACCCCCACTTCAGTGAGATCTCCCAGCTCTTTCGTTAAGCAGGTCCCTTACTAAGCCCAACAAGCGTTGCAACGCACCCCGGTTACGGTTGACCAGATCCCGCCCCCGCTCACCGATCTGGCTGCGCTCGCTGGCATCGTTCAGCCAGCGAACCAGCAGATCCGCCAGTTCATCACTGGATGCCACTTGGGCCGCGGCCCGCTCTGTCAGAAACAGGCGGCTGATCTCGGCAAAATTGAACATATGGGGACCAAACACCACCGGCACTCCCAGGGCAGCGGCCTCCAGCAGGTTGTGACCACCCTGTGGCACCAGGCTGCCACCGATAAACGCCACGTCCGCCGCGCCCATGAACAGGGTCAGCTCCCCCATGGTGTCACCGAGAAACACATCTGTGTCACTGCCGCAACTTCTCTGCTCGGAACGTCGTACGGTTTCGAAGCCGACTGAATCGGCCATTTTCGCTACCTGGTCGAATCGCTCAGGATGTCGCGGTACCAGCACCAGCAGACACTCCGGCATGCGCGACTTGATCCTCGCGTGGGCCTGCAGGATCTGCTCATCCTCCCCTTCATGGGTACTGGCGGCGAGCCATACCGGCCTTTCCGTGCCCCAGGCCCGGCGCAGTACATCGGACTGCTCACGCAGGCTGGCAGGCAGGTGGATATCGAACTTGATGCTGCCGGTCACCTCCACTTGAGCGCTACGGGTACCCAAGGCCCGGAAGCGTTCCGCATCCGCCTCGCCATGGGGTGCGATCAGGGTGATCTTCCGCAGTGTCTCCCGGGTCAATCCCGCCAGCCGATGGTAACGTCGTGCGGAGCGGACCGAGAGACGGGCATTCGCCAGCAGGACCGGTACTTCACCCCTGTAGGCCTCATGGATCAGGTTGGGCCAGATCTCTGTCTCCACCAGGATGAGTATCCTGGGTTGCAGCTGACGGAAAAAGCGCCTGACGCTGAAAGGCGCATCAAAGGGCGCATAGTAGTGCCGCACCTCATCCGCGAAAAGGTCCCGTACCCGCCGGGCGCCAGTGGGGGTGGTGGTGGTAATCACCAGGGGCAGCTCCGGGTACTCACGGAGCAACTGTCGGACCAGCAGCGCCGAGGCCTGCACCTCGCCGACCGAGACCGCATGCAACCAGATAACTCCAGGCTCATTGGGAGGATGAAAATAACCGAGCCGCTCCCGCCAGCGCTCACGGTAGGCGGGTGCGCTGAACCCACGCCATACCAGACGCAGCAGCAGGAGTGGCAGCAACAGCAGAATGAGCAGGGAGTAGAGCTGGCGCATGGAGGTTCAGTGAAAATTTATGCCTGAATTGGCGTTTCGCTGAACTGATGCCTGCAGAGCTGGAAATACTCGCCCCCAGTGGATAGTAGCTGCTCATGCCGGCCATCCTCGACGATCCGGCCATCCCGAATCACCAGGATACGGTCAGCATGCTGGATGGTCGACAAACGATGGGCGATTACCAGGGTGGTGCGGTTTTTCGTCACCTCCCGCAAGGCGGCCTGGACATGCTGTTCCGACTCCGCATCCAGCGCCGAGGTCGCCTCATCCAGCAGCAGGATAGGGGCGTCCTTGATCAGCGCCCGCGCGATGGCAAGCCGCTGGCGCTGCCCACCGGAGAGCCTTACCCCATCCTCGCCGATCATGGTCTCGAATCCCTCCGGCAGGGCCTCGATAAACTCCAGTGCGTGGGCATCCTTGGCGGCACGTATCAGCTGTTTCTCGGACACCTCACCGGCGGCACCATAGCGGATATTGGCGGCGATGGTGTCATCGAACAGCACCGATTCCTGCCCCACATAGGAGAGTATTTTCCTCAGGCCTGTCAGGCTCAGCGCCTGGATATCCACCCCATCGATCAGGATGCATCCACTGGCGGGCAGATAAAAACGCGACACCAGATTGGCGATCGTGGTCTTGCCCCCACCCGAATGCCCCACCAGCGCCACAGTCGTCCCGGGCTGCACCTCGAAACTGACCGAACTGAGCACATCCCGCTCTGTTTTGGGGTAATGGAATGTGACCTGGTCAAAGGTGATGCGCCCATCCACCCGTTTCAGTTCCATGACCCCAGTGTCAGCCTCAGGCAGCTCATCCACCAGAGCAAATACCGTCTGGGCCGCCGCCAGCCCTCGTTGCAGCGGCTGATTGATACTGGTCAACCGTTTCATGGGCGAAAACAACAGGCCAATGGCCACCATCAGCGAAACGAATCCGCCCACTGTCAGCTCTCCCGCCGCGGTCTGATGGGTGCCCACATAGACCAGCAGGGCGAACATCAGGGCGCCGATGAACTCCACCAGGGGCATGTGGATAGAACCGGCCACCTTGTTTTTCATGTTGTAGCGTCGCACCCAGTTGGCCCGGCCCATGAAGCGTGCTCTTTCATACGGGTACCCGCCAAAGATCTTGATCACCTTCTGGCCGCGTACGCTCTCCTCCAGCACATGGGTCAGGTTGCCCATGGTCTCCTGCAAGGCCAGGTTGAGCCGGCGCAGGCGCAGGGCCAACAGGCGCACCGTCACTATGATCACCGGCAGGGTGGTCAGTACCGACAGGGTCAACAGCCAGTTCACATAGAACATATAGGCCAGTAGACCGACCACGATAATACTGTCCTTCACCAGAGTAGTGAGCACCTGGGTGGCGGCTGTGGTGACCTGTTCCACGTTATAGGTCACCTTAGAGATGATGTTACCTGTGGAGTTGGCATCGAAATAGGCATTCGGCAGGGTCAGAATGCGTTCGATCATGCCGACCCGCAGATCGAGCACCACCTTGCCCGAGACCCACTCGAAGGCGATATTACTGATAAAATTCATCACCCCACGAACGGAGAAGAGGATCAACAATAAGATCGGCGCCCAGAAGATAGTGACCGGATCCTTTTCCACGAAACTGCCGTCCAGCATGGGTTTCATGAGTAGCGGGATGGCGGGCTCGGTCAGGGCCATCATCACCATCGCCGCCAGACCGCCGGCGAACTGCCGCCAGTAGGGCCGCACCTGTTTCAGCAGACGCAGATAGAGTTCCCGCCCGGTCATCTCGGCTCACCTGCTGCCACCGGACTGTGGCATACCCTGCTGACCAGTATCAGGTCACCGGCCACCAGCACACGGGCAGCATCAAAATCCGGCAGTTGAAATTGCATCAAACAGTTAACATGAGTGGACGAATCGTCCTATATTAGGCACCCTCTCCGCAGTGAACAAGAAAAACCATTTTTTTCATTATTTAGCCAATGACAAGCAAGAAAACTTCTATTGCCTCACCCCGCTACTGGCCTACCTGGCTTGGAGTGCTGCTGCTCTGGTCGATTGCCAAGTTCCTACCCTATGCAACGGCTGTTTGGCTTGGCCGTAAAATGGGCAGACTCGGCTACCGCCTGGCTGACCGCCGCCGACATATCGCCGAGGTTAATCTGGCATTATGTTATCCAGAAATGACGAATGAACAGCGGGATCAGCTGACGCTGAAACATTTTGAGTCGCTAGGAATTGGTCTGCTGACGACGGGTTTTGCCTGGTGGGCCAGGGATAAAAAACTGCAGCCCCTGGTTACCATCGAGGGCTTGGATCTTCTCGAATCCAGCATGCAGCAGGGTAAGGGCGTCATTCTGTTAAGCGGCCACTTTACCGATCTGGAAATGACGGCCCGTTTGTTGAGTCTGTATCACCCATTTGCCGCCATGTACCGCCAACATGAAAACCCGGTGATTGAGCGAGCGTTCAGTCGCAACCGCGAACTCCGCTCCACCGCGGCCATTCCTCGTGATGATCTTCGGCTGCTGCTGCGTACCCTAAAAAAGGAGCAACAAGCCGTATGGTATGCACCGGATCAGAGTTTCAGCGGGCCTAACAGTGCTCTGGTCCCGTTCTTCGGCGTACCCGCCAGCACCCACACCGGTACAGCGCGCCTGGCAAAGATCACGGGGGCGGCCGTCCACCCGTTCATCGGCTTTCGGCTACCGGGCAGCCAGGGCTACCGGCTGCTCATCGAACCCGCGCTGCACGACTTTCCCAGCGATAGCCCGGAGCAGGACGCCGCGCGGGTCAACGGGTTGATAGAAAAGGCCGTCGGCTACGCACCCGAACAGTATCTGTGGATCCACCGGCGTTTCAAGAACCGACCAGGGCTTGCCGATCCCTACTAATCCCGCAAAGGAGGCACTGATTTTTTGAATACACAAGCGCAAAAAGTGCCACGCATTCTGGTGATCGGTCCCTCCTGGGCGGGGGATATGGTGATGTCTCAAAGCCTGTTCTTCGTTCTCAAACAACGTCATCCCGAAGCAGTTATTGATGTTCTAGCCCCAAGCTGGAGCAACCCTTTGCTGAATCGCATGCCGGAAGTAAACAGAACCGTGGAAATGCCCATCGGACATGGCCGTTTAGGCTTGGGGGAAAGATGGCGGCTGGGAAGGTGGCTGAGTCACCAGCATTACGATCAGGCTATTTTATTGCCAAACTCTCTGAAATCCGCCCTTACGCCTTTTTTCGCCCGGATTCCCCGGCGCACCGGATGGCTGGGAGAGATGCGCTACGGCTTGCTGAACGATGTACGCAAACAGGACAAGAAGCAACTGCCCATGATGGTGCAGCGTTTTGTCGCGCTGGCACTGGAGCCGGATGAAGAGGAACTTCCGCCGATCCCGCCCCCTGCCTTGCGGGTGAAACCGGAAGATGTACATCAGGCGTTGGCGGATCTGAATCTGCCCCGGCCCCAGGCGAAGATGCTGGCGCTTTGTCCCGGCGCGGAATTCGGCCCGTCCAAACGCTGGCCTGAAACGCATTACGCGGAGCTCGCCCGCCGCTATCTGGCACGCGGCTGGGAAGTCTGGCTGTTTGGTTCCGCCAAGGATCAGCTTGTCTGCGCTGAAATCGACCGCTTATGTGGGAATGCCTGCACCGATCTGAGCGGTAGCACCAGCCTGGCTCAGGCGGTGGATCTGTTATCTTTGGCCAGTGCCGCAGTCTGCAACGACTCCGGCCTGATGCATGTAGCTGCCGCGCTCAACCGACCATTGGTGGCGGTGTACGGCTCAACCGATCCCGGCTTTACTCCACCGTTGAACACAAATTCCCGGGTAGTACGCTTAGGCTTGGATTGCAGCCCCTGTTTTAAGCGGGAATGCCCTCTGGGTCATCTTCGTTGCCTGAATGAACTGAAAGTGGATCAGATAACAGCCGCCCTTGAAGAGCTGAGCGTATGAAGGTGTTGCTCGTTAAAACCTCCTCTCTAGGAGACTTGATCCATAGCTTTCCCGCACTGACCGACGCAGTGACCGCCATCGCCGGGTTAAGCTTTGACTGGGTGGTGGAAGAGGCCTTTACTGAAGTTCCCTCATGGAGCCGGCATGTGGATAGAGTCATCCCCATTGCACTGCGCCGCTGGCGGAAATCACCCTGGCAAGCCTGGCGCTCCGGCGAGTGGCATGCCTTCGTGCACAATTTGCAAGCACGGGAATATGACCTGGTGATCGACGCACAGGGATTGCTCAAAAGCGCCCTGGCGGCGCGTAAGGCCTTGGGAGTGAAAGCGGGGTTGGATCGGGACAGCGCCAGAGAGCCCCTCGCCAGTTTTTTTTATCAGCGGAGGTTGCCGGTTCCCAAAGGTGCGCACGCCATCAGCCGGGTGCGCCGGTTGTTCGCTCTGGCTTTGGGCTACTCCGTCCCGCAAGGTGAACCCGAGGATTATGGCATGGCGCGGGAAAGGTTCCCAACGCCGCAGATCTCCCAGCCTTTTGTGCTGTTTTTACATGGCACCACCTGGCGTAGTAAACACTATCCAGAAGCCCAGTGGCTGGCGTTGGCCAGGCTTGCGGTTCAATCCGGCGTGGAGGTACTGATCCCTTGGGGCAACGACACCGAACATGCCAGAGCCGATCGCATCGCCGCCTCTGGCAATTCTGTACGGATACTGCCCAAACAGAGCCTGACGGAACTGGCGGGGTTGATCGCTAACGCGCGTGGCATAGTAGCCGTAGACACCGGACTGGCACATCTGGCCAGCGCTTTTCAAACACCTCAGGTTGTTCTTTTCGGCCCGACACAGCCGGGATTGACTGGCGTGCTTGGCGCTAATCAGAAAAATCTACAGGCGGTCGGGGATTGCGTTCCTTGTATGAAGCATCAATGCCGCCATCCTGAATCCAGCAACGGCGAACCCGTTTGTTTTAAAGGCTTGTCGCCAAAGCAGGTTTGGCTGCAATTGACAGCACTCATGCATTCAGAGAATCTACGCTACGAAGGTTAGGGTTTCGCTTTTCTGCGACCCTTATGTCTTGGCGGCGTTTAGTCTACCTATGCCGACAACGTGGATCAGCATCTCGATGTCGCTCTTGTTGCTGTTTTTGATTATGTTGATAGCAATGAAATATATGAAGTGGCGCGGAGTATTGACGGGTATCTATTTTGCCGGTTTGAGTAACATCTCTCTGGCAAGGGCAGATCAATCGTGA
>CBDVCD010000080.1:0-12279 GCA_965372385.1 uncultured Gammaproteobacteria bacterium
TCGCCGCACTGGCTACTATTGCCGGCTTCTTCGTCACGATCTGGGCTCTGATACGTAAAAAGGAGCCAGTCAGAGAAGCGACAGCATCCCCCCCGGATGACGATCTATCCGAGCGTTACTACCGGGCACTGGCCAGCGATTGCCAGCGGGTGGACATGAGTGTGATCGACCCTTCCGCGGCGATGGAGAAGAACCGGGTGCAACTGCCCGAGGTCTACTGTGACCAGCGGGTCACGGAATCACGGGAAACTAGCGACAGGGAAGAATTTGGGTCGCGTGACCCAAGGCCACTGCTGGAAGCGGCGGGGGACGTGGGAATGCAGCGGGTGGTCATCCTGGGGCCGGTGGGATCCGGTAAATCGAGCTTCGTCAATATGCTTGCCTGGCAGGTGGCCCGGTCGCATCTGGGTGAGGTGCCCGAAGGCCTGGCAGCGGGACTGGTGCGCCGCCCGCTGGTGCGCATCCGCTTGCGTAACGTCGCCCGGGCGGAAACGGGCGGGGCGGATGCCGGCGTGCTTTGGGATGCAGCCAGGCATGAACTCAAAGAGAGGTTGAATGAGGCGTCCGCTAAGTCACTCTTTTCCGAATATCGAGAACCCTTGCGCACTGGTGGGATCTGGTTGCTGGATGGCCTGGACGAAGTGCCGGAAGTGCACGGTGCACGGGCCGACCTGTTGGATGCCATCGATGCCCTCAGTGGATCGCTGGGGGAGGCGGCGCAGGTGATCGTCACCTCTCGGCCCTACGCCTATGCACGACCGGAACAGCGGTTGGCCGGCTGGCCGCTGTGGCACATCCAGGAGATGGAGGAAGGGCAGGTGGCCGCTTTTCTGCGGGGCTGGTATCGAATCATGGCGCCACGCAAAAACTGGGATGTCGAGACGGCCGAGGAGAATGCGCAAGAGCTGGCGCAGATCCTCGATGAGCGGGAATACCTCGGGCGCATGGCTGGGCGGCCCCTGTTGCTGACCCTGATTGCCTCACTGCACCTGGGCAGCGGCGCCTTACCCCACAATCGCGGAAATCTCTATGAGGATGCGCTGAAACTGCTACTGCAGCGCTGGCACATGCAGCTGATAAAACAGAAGATCCCGATGGACCCGGCGGTCAAGGAAGTGCTGAGCCAGGATGCCGGCATCCTGGAAGCGGCCTTGGCGGAACTGGCTTATCGCACACATGAACGCCAGGAAGGCGAGCAGGCCGAAGGAAAGGAGCCGGCGGACATCACTGATGTGGAGGCGGCGGGCACCTTTTCCCATCACCTGCGGGAGGACCGGGAACTGCTCGATTTTCTCGATACCCACAGTGGTATTCTGGTGGGCGATGGGGCTGGCCTGTTTCGCTTCGCCCACCGCTCGTTTCAGGAGTATCTGGCCGCTGTCTATCTATCGGGGCTGGAAGATGGTGATCAACTGCTGTTGCAACGGGTGGCCGTTCAGCCCGGCTGGTGGCGGGAAGTGTTGCTGATGTATGTCTCCCACCAGAGCCGCGCGAAATCGGCGGTGAAGGGATTTCTCACTGAGCTGTTGCCCGGTAACTGGGAGAGTCGCCCGGCGAATGAGCGCAACGAATACGCCCCCCTGCTGGTGGGCCTAGCGCTGGCCGATCTGCGCCTGCCGGAGCAACTGGCGCAATGGCATCTGCTGACGGATCTCTTCGAGCATACCCGGACTTCGCTTATATCACTGGTGGCGCGGCAGGCCCTGCCACCAGCTGATCGCTTGGAGCTGGGTGACATCCTTTCCACCCTGGGTGATCCACGTGAGGGCACGATACAGCTGGATAGGCAAGGGCGCCCGGCCATTTGCTGGCAGGCCATTCCTGTACCGGGCGGCTCTTACCGAATCGGCAGTGATGACTTAGATGAAGAGGCCATTGAGTCTGAAAAGCCGGTGATCGAGGTGGTGCTGAACGACTTTCAGATCGCCCGTTTTCCGGTCACCAATGCCCAGTTCAAAAGCTTCATCGATGACGGGGGCTATCGGGAGCCCCGCTGGTGGCCGGATGCGGCTGGAGACTGGTGGCGAGAAGAGCAGCCAGGTGCGCCGGTGTTCTGGGGACACCGCCGTTTCTCAAGATCCAACCGCCCCGTGGTAGGCATCACCTGGTATGAGGCCAGGGCCTTTTGTCTCTGGCTGAGCGAGCGCCTCGACCGGAGCATCGACCTGCCCACCGAGGCCCAGTGGGAGCGGGCGGCCCGTGGGCCTGAGCGTTTGATCTGGCCCTGGGGCAACGAGTGGTGGGACGACTGCTGCAGCAGTGCCGAGGCGGGTGTGGGCGAAACCTGCGCGGTGGGGCTCTTTCCGGACGGCGCGGGGGCGGAGGGTGTGATGGATATGGCGGGCAATGTCTGGGAGTGGACCCTGAGTCGCTGGTGTGACGATTACACTGCCGTTCCAAATGACTGGAACGAGCCGGCGGGCACTGCTGTGCGGGTGCTGCGCGGCGGTGCGTTCAACGGCAATCGAATGAACGTGCGCGCGGCCTATCGCAACCTCGCCGATCCCGCCCGCCGTGGCTACTTCGTTGGTTTTCGTGTGTGTTGTGAGCTGTCCCCCATCATGGACCCTGATCGCTGATAGACGCGTAGCGTCGATAACACGATTTCAGATCCATCATGCCGGTTCATCCTTCTGACCGCTGCGCCGCCACCCGTAACGTGGTTTTCAGACATTGAGCTGGGAAACGGCGCGGGTTCAGGGCTGAATTTCGGGATGACTGGCAATAAAAAAGGGCGCTCGCAATGAGCGCCCTTGGATCGGGAAGCGGGAGATCCGATCTTATTTAGCCGCTACAGGCAGTGCGGCAGGAGTCAGCGGAGCTACAGGTGCGTAGTAGGGGGCGTAACCGTAGGGAGCGTTGTAGCCGTAACCACGGTAGGTGTTGTGAGTGTTGCCGCGAGCGTTACCGGAGGCGCTCATGTTGAAGGCCATGTCTCCGTCACCGATGCCGTCGAACATACCGTTGTTGTCATTGAAATCCCAGAAAGCGCTGGCCTGGGTGGAAGCGATCAGAGCAGCGATAGCGATGATTTTTTTCATGATTGAATACCTGTAAGTAAAGTTAAAAAAGTGGGTTGCTTAGGTTGTCGGTCTACATTGACCTGATGGATGAGTAGTATATAAGCATATTCTAATTAATCAAGGCTTTTTTATCACAGCGGTAAATTGATTTTTTAGGCGGGGTATCTTTCCGCGGCCCTTACGGCCGAGTTACATATAAGTTTACTGTCCCGCTTTGGTAGATCCCGAGGCTGCCACCCAAGCACTTCATATCTCAAGCCGTTATTTCCTACGAAGAACCTGATGCTCAATGGAAAGGGGCCACAACCGGTACGCTGATAGCCATAGTTACAGTGCTCTTCAGCCCCGGTTTTGTTGACAATGTGTGATTAGATGACTATTCGTTAGGCATGGGGTTCCTCAGGAGTATTTCGCTGTATCGATCAGGAAAAAACATAAAATGGCAACACTCAAAAGAGGCAAGAAAGGGGCTGAGGTAAAGAAACTGCAGCAAAGACTCGAGGAGCGAGGCTTCAGACCGGGCGCCATTGATGGCAAATTCGGCCAGGGTACCGAAGCGGCGGTGAGGGCGTTTCAGGCAAGTGAGGGTTTATTGGTGGATGGCGTCGTTGGACGCCGGACCCTGGAGGCCTTGGCTGGTGTGATGGCGGATATGGAACCCGATCCACCCCTGGCGATGAAACGAGTCAGCGTCGACAATGTGTCGAAGATGTTCCCCGGTGCGAAGAAGAAGAATATCAAGAAATATCTGCCGGCAGTGTTGCATGAGTTGAGTGCGGCTGATCTGGCTGAGAAACCGATGGTGCTGATGGCGCTCGCCACGATCAGGGCAGAAACGGCCGGCTTTAGACCCATCGGTGAATTCCAATCGAGATTCAACACCTCCCCTGACGGTAGGCCATTCGATCTGTATGACAACCGCGGTGATCTGGGCAACCGGGGCTCGCCAGACGGCGCCCTTTTCAAGGGACGTGGTTTTGTTCAGTTGACGGGTCGCGACAACTATCAGCGGATCGGTGAAGCGGTCGGCTTGGGTGATCAACTGGAAAAGGAGCCGGAGCTAGCGAACGATCCGGATATTGCGGCCAGAATTCTGGCGGCATTTCTTAAGACCAGGGAACGCAGGATCAAACAGGAGTTGCTGGCCAACAATCTCAAGGCGGCTCGCAGATTGGTCAATGGTGGCTCCCATGGGCTCAAGCAGTTCAAGGAGGCCTATCGCACGGGTGAGAGGCTGATTCAAGCATAGACATGAGTTTTACAGACATCGGTAAGGAGAAGGATATGTCGCAACAGACAGAAGAGATTCACCCGAAATATATTGACCCAGTCAAAATCGAGACGTTGCGTGATAGCGCCAACGAGGGTGGGGTAGATCCGGGGACGTACAGCCTGCTTCAGGCCGAACAGGCCTATATCCGTGCCTGGCGCAAGAGACGGAAGGACGGTGAAGCGGGTGAAACAGATGACCTGAAGGGGGATGATGAGCCAAGGAACCTGATCGGGCTGGCCCTCTCCGGTGGGGGTATCCGTTCAGCAACCTTCTCTTTGGGCATCATGCAGGCCCTGGCCCACAAAGGCGTATTGAGCAAGGTCGATTATCTCTCCACTGTATCTGGGGGTGGTTATATCGGTTCAGCGCTGAGCTGGCTGGTCAGCGACAAGGCCAACGGAGATACAGGTAGTGCGGCCTTTGGGGTGAATAAAGGTGATTTTCCCTTCGGTACAACCGATCCGGCTCCGGAACAGGAGCAAGAAGATAGTGGTAGACAGCGGGGGATGCTCAATTATCTACGCAGCCATGGCTACTATCTCACGCCTGGCGCCGGCATCAGTTTGTCCTCCCTGCTCGGGGTGGTGCTACGCGGAACCCTGCTCAATCTCATGGTTTGGTTGCCTGCATTTGTCTTGTTCTTTCTGTTTGGTATGTGGGGCGCTGGGCAGTTGGGGATGAACCCACCGGTCCTCTCCTTTGCGCTGGACGAGCTAAGGCCCGCTGTCATCTGCGCAGAGTCCGTTGCGGGAGGGAGTGGATCTTGCGACAGACTGCAGGGTATAGCGCATACCCCTCCACCCACTGCCGACCTGCTGGCCACGCTTAAGTCACAGGCGGTGTTTGATGCAGCCCGGGAACGTCTGCCGCAGCTGTTTGGTTTCGAGCTGGTTATTTGGCTCAGTGGGGCGATCTTGTTGGCGATGCTGTTGTCTATCGTGATCTACTCATTGATGACCTGGTTCAGCCGTGGCAAGTCAGGTAAAAAGAACGAGTTTTGGTATAACTTGCGTCGGTTTGTTGAAAGGGCTACCGCCAAGCTGTTACCTCTGGTGGGATTGGGTCTCATTATCGGTCTCCTGCCCATCGTGGCTGTCTCTCTGCATGGCTGGATGGAGGCAGTGGGTCCAGTGGCCATGTTCTCGGGTATTGCGATCGCCATCCGAGATTTCCTCAAGTCTGGCGAGGAGAGTGCGGGCGAGACTTCAGGTGTCGTGGTGTCCATTGGCGCCGGCCTGTTCCTGTTTGGCTTCTTAGTGGTTGCTTACCTGGTGGCCTTTTGGGTGTTTGCTGCCCCATGGGTGGTCATCGCTGCCCCACTGCTACTGGTGGCCGTATTGGTGCTCGGTTGGTTCGTGAATCTGAACTACATCTCCATCCACCGCTACTACCGGGATCGGTTGATGGAGACCTTCATGCCGGATATCGGCAATGCCTTGCAAGACCGGACTGGCAGGGCAATGGGGGCCAATGAAGCAACCCTGCATGAGGTGGCGGGCGTGGTACGGGAATCTGGCCAGCTGCGCATCGACCCGAGAGGACCCTTTCACATCGTCAATACGAACGTGGTGCTGGTCAATTCGAAGGAACCGGTCTACCAGGATCGCGGAGGCGATAACTTCATTCTTTCGCCCCTCTATTGCGGCAGTAATGCCACGGGCTGGTGCCGCACAGAGGATTTCATGAATGGCAAGATGACCCTGGCCACGGCAGTGGCGATCTCCGGTGCGGCCGCCAACCCCAACACTGGGGTTGGCGGTGTTGGGCTGACCAGGAATCGTCTCTTATCCCTGGTTATGTCTCTGCTGAACCTGCGCCTGGGCTACTGGGCAACCCGTCCCGGTAGCAGGAAATGTCCCAGTCAGCCACCCAACCATTTTCGTCCCGGCGCCTACTCCTTCGGTAATGCTCTGGGAGTGGATAGATTGGGCTTCAATGAACAACGCGCCTTCGTTCAGTTGAGTGATGGCGGGCACTTTGAAAACAGCGGTGTCTACGAGCTGGTACGCCGACGCATGAAATTGATCATTGCGTGTGACGCTGGAGCGGATCTGGAGTTCTCCTTCTCTGATTTTCAGACCACCATACGGCGTATCGAGGAGGATTTTGGGGCACGCGTCAAGGTCCTCGATGGAGCAGCTCCAGACAATATCGTACCCGTACGCAGGGAGGATAAACATTATCCGAAGGATGCCAAGTTTGCCGACCAGGGCCATATGGTTGGGCATATAACCTATGCGGACAAGACAACGGGGTGGTTGATATTCATGAAGACCACCTTGATCGAGCCGGTGAGTTTTAAGGTGAAGGGATACGCTGCACAGAACAGGACCTTCCCGGATCAGACCACCGCGGATCAGTTTTTCGATGAGGTGCAGTTCGAGGCCTACCGGGAGTTGGGTTACCGGATTGCAGATGAAATGTTAGGTTCTGGGGTGCCGAACGCTGTGGGCAAGTATGACGAGTCGCTCTCAGACCTTATACGACTTGAAGATCTGATAACGCATTTTGGCGCCGGATCAGGCTCCCCCGCCCCCTGAAAAAGGGGCAGGAGGATTGGGGTGATTTTTTATTAACCCGGCTGTTAAGGAGGCTCTGATTAATTCAGAGATTCCTTAAACAGGGATACCTCTATAGCCGCGTTAATAACTAGGCAAGCAGTTTGTCAATTGCCTTGACGATCTGCTTGCAGGCATCGGCGCACTCCTTGCATTCAGTATGCTGGTCAGCGTGTTTGTTGCACTCCTTTTCACAATCGCTACAGACTTTCTGGCAGACTTTTGCATAGTCTTTGGTGTAGCTGGAATTTGCTGCTACCAAATAAGAGAAACCGTTGCAGACCGCTTCCATCTCATGCACCTTCGAGGCGCAATCTGCCAGGCTGGTATCCCCCTCTCTGAAAGAAACCAGACAGTGCGCGATGCAGCGTTGGCCTTTGTCGAGGCAGACGTTCACTGCGTCAAGCAGTTTTGGGTGTTTGGGCGCATGATCCTCATGCCGGTGCCCGGCATGGTCCCCAGCGTAGACGCTGCCACCGGCGAGGGCGGTTGCTGCCGCCCCGGCGCCGATCAGCAGGTCGCGTCGTGAAATACCTTCATTTTCGAGATTTTCTTTTTTCGTCATCATTTTCTCCTTAGTGGTAAGCACGCATTATTCTGCGTTGGTTAAAACTAGGTAAGATCCACAGGATCGTCAATCTTAATTTTCACTCGTGGGATATTGTGAGAAGCAGTTCCATCAGAACTCGATACCCTGTTCGGCCTTGATACCGGCATCGAATGCATGTTTGATCGGGCGCATCTCAGTGGCTGTGTCTGCAATGTCGATGATCTCCGGGGGCGCATTTCTGCCGGTGAGGATCAGGTGCATCCAAGGTGGCTTTTCCTGTTGGATAAATGCAGCGACCTCTGCACCGGACAGCCAGCCATAACCACAGCAGTAGTTGATTTCATCCAGTATCACCAGATCGTAGCTCTGAGAACAGATCTTTTGCTGGCTGAACTCCCAGATCTCGCGGCTTGTCTCGCGATCCTGTTCCGGGTTGTTGGTGTCCCAGGTGAAGCCATCACCCAAGGCATGCCACTCGATATTCTCGAAGCGTGCTGCCGCCTGCTGTTCCCCGGTTTTCCACTGACCCTTGATAAACTGAATGACACAGACACGCATGTTCCAGCCGGCGGCCCGGAAGGCGACCCCAAATGCACTGGAGGATTTACCTTTGCCCTCTCCGGTATGTACCAGGATGATGCCTCTGCGTTTTGCTCTTGTTTTCATTGGAATATTGAGTGAATGGTCTCGGTTAATGTTCCCACGAGGGTAAGGGTTATTGTAAAAGATGGGGATTATATAGCATAATGCGAATCATTATCATTTGTATTACTTTATAGAGTGAAAAAGCCGTATGAAAAAAACCTTGCCGCTGTTTGGGTTGTTGTTACTGTCTTTGGTTGTACAGATGCCTGTCTTGCAGGCAGCCGATGAAGTGGTCAATCTCTATTCGGCACGTAAAGAGAAGCTGATCAAGCCGCTGCTGGATCGTTTTACCGAGCAGACCGGTATTCAGGTCAATCTGGTCACCGGTAAGGCGGATGCGTTGCTGCAGCGCTTGCAGAGTGAAGGCAGAAACTCCCCGGCGGATCTGTTGATCACCACCGATGCGGGTCGTCTGTACCGGGCGGTGGAGGCGGGGGTGACTCAGCCGGTACGCTCAGAAAAATTGTCAACAGTGGTGCCGGAGGCCTTTCGTGATCCGAACGGTCACTGGTATGGACTGTCCCTGCGGACCCGCCCCATACTCTATGTGAAAGGTAAGGTGGACCCGACAGTACTCTCCAGTTATGAGGCGCTTGCCGATGAGCAGTGGAAAGGCAGGATCTGTATCCGCTCCTCCAATAACATCTACAATCAATCCCTGGTGGCTTCGCTGATCGCCGCCAATGGCGAGCAGGAGAGCGAGGCCTGGGCGCTAGGTCTGGTGAAAAATTTTGCCCGTTCCCCAAAAGGCGGGGATCGGGATCAGATCAAGGCCGCGGCGGCAGGCATCTGCGATATCGCGATCGCCAACACCTACTATCTGGTGGGTATGTTGACTTCGAAGGATGCGGATCAGCGTGCGGCAGCTGAAAAGATGGCGGTCTTCTGGCCCAATCAGGCGGGTCGGGGCGCCCATGTGAATGTCAGTGGCGCCGCGGTAACCGCCGCCGCGAAGAACCGGAAGAACGCCATCAGATTGTTGGAGTTCCTGACCAGCAAGGAGTCCCAGCATTGGTATGCCGAGGCCAATGGAGAATATCCGGTGCGTGCGGATGTGGCACCCAGCGATCTATTGCAGTCCTGGGGAAGCTTCAAGATGGATACCCTCAATCTGAGTCGCCTGGGTGAGCTCAATCCCAGCGCCTTGAGGTTGATGGATAGGGCCGGTTGGAAGTAGGGTCTCCAGCCCAGTGTCCAGATCAATAAACATGCTGAACAGTTACCAATGCGAATATTGGATAGCCGACATGCTCCTCCATGGGTGTCGGTAGCAAGGATGCTACCGTCAAGCCTACAGGGAAGTATTCACGGTGTCCCACGGAGGAGCATGTCGGCTATCCTATGAACTGTTTAGTACGATTCAGGCTAAGATAGCGCGCCCCGTCATGCCGTAGTTAACATGCAGTCAGTCAATAAAACAGCACCCTTTCCATCATTCCTATCCAGCTTGTCGATCTGGAATCTGGGCGTGGTGGTTGTGGCCCTGTTGCTGGCCCTACCGGTCTTCGTGGTGTTGGGCTATCTGTTCGAGCCATCCGGAGAGGTCTGGAATCACTTGGTTCAGACCGTTCTGCGGGACTATGTGGTCAACTCGTTGCTGTTGATGCTTGGGGTCGGTATCGGTGTTCTGGCGCTGGGTGTCTCCACCGCCTGGCTGACCAGCATGTGCAGTTTCCCCGGCCGCTCTTTCTTTGAATGGGCGCTGTTGCTGCCCATGGCCATGCCGGCCTATATCATCGCCTATACCTATACTGGACTGTTCGATTTCGCCGGACCCTTCCAGAGTCAGCTGCGTGAGTTGACCGGTTGGGGGTATGGGGACTACTGGTTCCCCGAGATCCGCTCCCTCGAGGGTGCGGCGCTGATGCTCTCCCTGGTGCTCTACCCCTATGTCTATCTGCTTTCCCGCGCCGCTTTTCTGAGTCAGTCACTCTGTGTGCTGGATGTCAGTCGTACCCTGGGCAACGGTCCCTGGCGCACCTTTTTTACCGTGGCGATCCCGCTGGCAAGACCGGCTATCATCGCGGGGCTCTCCCTGGCGCTGATGGAGACCCTGGCGGATTATGGGACGGTGCAGTACTTTGGCGTCTCCACCTTCACCACGGGTATCTTCCGCACCTGGTACGGCATGAACAATGCGGCGGCGGCCGCACAACTCTCGGCCCTGCTCCTGCTGGTGGTGTTTCTGCTGGTGATTGTGGAGCGGGGCTCGAGACGGCATGCCCGCTATCATCACACCAGTCAGCGGCAGCAGGTGATTACGCGCTTTCGCTTGGACGGCTGGCGTGGTTTCTGGTCATTCATGATCTGCTCGGGCGCACTCTTTCTGGGTTTCCTGTTGCCCGCCGGGCAGTTGCTTTGGTGGGCGCTGAGCACCGCGGAGGAGAGCCTGGACGGGCGCTTTCTCGAGCTGATCGGTCACAGTCTGTTGTTGGCTGGCATGGCGGCGCTGATGGCCCTGTTGCTGGCACTCTTTCTCGGTTACGGCAAGCGCACCCAGCACAGTTGGCTGGTACAGTTGGCGGTGCGGATGGCGGGGATGGGTTATGCCGTACCCGGCACCGTGATTGCGGTGGGGGTGATCATACCCTTTGCCGCCATCGACAATGCCCTGGATGGTTGGCTACGTGAGCAGTTTGGATTCTCTAGCGGGTTGCTGTTGAGCGGTACGCTGATCGCACTGCTGTTTGCCTATATGGTGCGCTTTCTGGCGGTCTCCCTGCAGACGGTGGAAGCAGGTCTGAGCAAGATACGACCCTCCATGGATGAGGCGGCTCGTTCCATGGGCAGTGGCTCCGGGGAGATCATCAGTCGGGTGCATATCCCGATGCTGAAGGGCAGCCTGCTGACTGCCCTGCTGCTGGTATTTGTGGATGTGCTCAAGGAGCTGCCGGCGACCCTGATCCTGCGCCCTTTCAATTACAATACATTGGCGGTGCGGGCCTACGAGCTGGCCTCCGACGAGCGCCTGGCCGATGCCTCCTACGCGGCGCTGACGATCGTGATCGTTGGCATCTTGCCGGTGATTCTGTTAAGTCGTTCCATTACCCACTCACGCCATGCAGAGACAACTTGAAGTAAGAAACGCCACTATTGCCTATGCCGACAACCCGGTGGTGAGTGGTGTCAGTTTCGATTTGAATGCGGGGGAGATTGGCTGCCTGCTGGGTCCCAGTGGTTGCGGTAAGACCAGCCTGCTGCGCGCTATTGCGGGTTTCGAACCCCTGACCGAAGGGGAGATCCATCTGCATGGTCGTTGCGTCACCCGGCCCGGTACGATCCTGGCGCCGGAGAAACGCCGGGTAGGCATGGTGTTTCAGGACTTCGCCCTCTATCCCCATCTCACGGTGGCGAAGAATGTCGCCTTCGGCTTGCGGAGTCTCAGGCGTGCGGAACGCCAGGCGCGGGTCGATAAACTGCTGCGACTGGTGGATCTGCAAGGGCAGGGCAAGAAGTACCCGCACCAGCTCTCCGGCGGCCAGCAGCAGCGCGTGGCCTTGATCCGGGCGATGGCTCCACGGCCCGATATTCTGCTGCTGGACGAGCCTTTCTCCGGTCTGGATGTGGAGTTGCGTGAACAGCTGGCTCGCGAGGTCAGGGGGATACTGCAGCGGGACGGCATTACCGCCATCCTGGTAACCCACGATCAGTTCGAGGCCTTCGCCATGGCGGATCGTATCGGTGTGCTTGGTGAAGGGCGATTGCGCCAGTGGGCCGGCGGTTATGACCTCTACCATGAGCCCGCGGACCGGTTTGTCGCTGACTTCATCGGTCAGGGGGTCTTCATCTCCGGTCGGGTGGTCGACCAGGGGCAGGTGGAAACCGTTCTGGGGCACGTGCGGGGGGACTTCGTTACTGATGTAGTGGAGGGCGATTCAGTGGAATTGCTGCTGCGTCCGGACGACATCATTCATGATGATGCCAGCGGCTTGCATCTCGAAGTCGTGGAAAAGGCGTTTCGCGGGGCCGAGTATCTCTATACCCTGAGGATGCGGGATGGCACCCAACTACTCTGTATGGTACAGAGTCATCATGATCATGCGATTGGCGAGATGATTGGCATCCGGCTGGAGGTGGGCCACCTGGTGGCCTTTCCTGCATCAACCCGTTGATGGCATCGCCTTGAGATAGGGCCACGGAAAAAAAGATTTGTCCTATCTCACGCCCCTCTTCGGGCAACCTTTGGACGATTTTCAATCGCAAATTCCTCAAATTAGTCCAGCTACGCCG
>CBDVCD010000081.1:0-12251 GCA_965372385.1 uncultured Gammaproteobacteria bacterium
CTTGGAATAGAATAACTATTCCGCGTCATTGTGCCTTGACCTGCACCACCACAAATGCACACTCTACCCCATCCAACTGAGGATTCTAGGATTATTTATTCCGATCCATGTGACGCATAAAAACCTTCTCTAGCTCAACCAAGAATAATACAGAGGAGGAGACCAGCAGGATGCGTACCCATATACTGAAATCGATTGACGCAGTGCCAAATAAGGACTGCATTGGCGCAAGGTAGGTAAAACCCAGTTGAAAGATAATGAGGATACCGATAGCGATCAGCACATAACGGTTGCCGGTTAATCCTGCCCGGTTAAATACCGATGCTGTGATGTAGCGAGAGTTGAATAGATAAAATATCTCGAACATGACCAGCGTGTTTACAGCTACCGTTCGTGCATGCTCAATACTGACGCCTCGTTCCATTTCCCAAATAAAAAGCCCGAATGTTCCACTCATCAAAATTATTGAGACAAATGCAACACGCCAAATCAAATAAGGAGTCAGCATCGGTTCATGGGCATCGCGTGGTGGGCGTCGCATCACCTTCTGTTCGGGCGGTTCAAATGCCAGCGACAACGCTAACGTAACTGCCGTGATCATATTCACCCAGAGAATCTGCACCGGCGTTAAGGGCAGCTGGTGAAAACCCAACAAGATTGCGGCAAGGATAATCAGTGCCTCACCACCATTGGTGGGTAAAATGAAGAGGATGGCCTTCTTGAGATTGTCGTAGACAGTGCGTCCTTCTTCCACGGCATGAGTGATCGAGGCGAAATTGTCATCGGCCAAGACCATTTCCGCGGCTTCCTTGGCCGCTTCCGTTCCATTTTGACCCATAGCGGTACCCACGTCGGCACGTTTCAAGGCCGGTGCATCGTTTACACCATCGCCTGTCATGGCTACGATCAAACCCTGTTCCTGCAACAGCCTGACTAATAGCAGCTTGTGCTCAGGATTTACCCGTGCATACACATCAACATCTTGCACTCGTTGCCGCAACTCGTCCTCACTCATTCCTTCAAGTTCTTGTCCGGTAATGACGTCATCGGTATTAATGAGTTTGAGTTGCCGGGCGATTGCACGGGCGGTGGCAGCGTGATCACCCGTGATCATCTTTACCCGGATACCCGCCATACCACAGCTTTGCACTGCTGCAATGGCCTCCTTGCGAGGGGGGTCGATCAAGCCGAACATACCCAGCAGTGTCAGGTCATTTTCTACATCACTGAAGCTGAGCTCCATCTGGTCATGGCTTACCGGCTTGACGGCAATGGCCAATACTCGCTGACCTTGCTGTGCCATTTCTTCAATACGGGTCAACCAGTAATTTCTATCCAGAGGTTGATCGCCATCAACAGTTCTCTGATGAGCACACATCTCCAATACACGTTCAGGCGCACCTTTGAGAAAGACAAAAGCGTCGCCCGTGTGACTATGGTGGAGCGTCGCCATAAAACGGTGCTCGGATTCAAAAGGGATGAGATCGGTGCGCGGGTACTGTTTACCCTCTACCTCAATATCCAAACCCGCCTTTAAACCTGCCACCAGCAATGCCCCTTCCATAGGGTCTCCATGCACCAACCATTCACTGTTATTCTGTTCCAGTGATGCATCGTTGCAGAGTACTGCTGCACGCAGCACCTCCAGCAGGAGTGGGCGTTCCTCTGGAAGCACGTCTCTGTTTGCCAGCGAAATCGCACCGTGGGGATCATAGCCCGTACCACTTAGCTCAAAAAGATTGCGGGTGGTCACAATCCTGCGCACGGTCATTTCATTGCAGGTCAGGGTGCCGGTTTTATCTGAGCAAATGACCGTTACAGCCCCTAGCGTCTCGACAGCAGGAAGTCTGCGAATAATGGCATTACGCCGGGCCATACGCTGTACACCGATCGCCAGCGTGATGGTCATGATTGCGGGCAATCCTTCGGGAATCGCGGCCACTGCCAGGCTTACAGCAGCGAGAAACATTTCAGCCACCGCATAATCTCGGACTAGCGAGCCGAACGCGAAGGTAACAATGGCTATACCCAGAATAGCTAGAGTAAGCCAACGGCCAAACTGGGCCATCTGACGCAATAGTGGGGTCGTCACTGACTCCACTTCCGATACCAGCGTACTGATGCGACCAATCTCGGTTTGTTCACCGGTCGCAACCACCACACCGGCCCCCTGGCCATGGGTAACCAGGGTGCCCGAATAGGCCATGCAACGGTGATCGCCAATCACAGTCTCCTGTGCGACAGGATCGGTGATCTTTTCTACCGCCATCGACTCACCTGTCAGCACTGACTCCTGAATTTGCAGTCCCTTGACACGGAACAACCGCAGGTCTGCCGGCACCTTATCGCCAGATTGCAGCAGGACGATATCACCGGGCACCGACTCTTCAGCCTGGATGGTTAATTGTCGGCCATCACGCATAACCATTGCATGTGGAGAAAGCATCTGCCGTATTGCTCTCAACGCATCCTCGGCCTTGCCCTCCTGTACGAATCCGATCACTGCATTGATAAGAACCACACCAAGGATCACACTGGCATCCACCCAGTGCCCCAACATGGCCGTGACGGCGCTCGCGGCGATCAACACATAGATCAGCACATTATGGAATTGGTAGAAAAACCGTACCAGTGGGCCACGTGTTCTTGCTTCGGGAAGCCGATTCGGCCCGTGTTCAGCAAGCCTGTGAGTTGCCTCTTCTCTGGATAGACCGTCTTTTGTTGTATTGAGTGATTCGAAGACTGCATTAGCGCTTTCAGCATGCCAACTTTCTGAAGTCGAAGCGGTGTCACCTGGCCGACCATTTCGCTTTTTGATCGCGTTAAGTGTCTGGCGTGTAACCACAGCTCCAACAACAGCCAGAATGACCAACATGGCAAGGACGATCAGCCATTCAATGACAGCAACATCAAATCTCCAGGTAAGTTCCTCATTCATTGGTCTATTTTCCACTCAAAGTGAAATGGTCAAGGCACAAAGGATAACTTGTGCGTCCATTTGCAGTTCCCTGACTTGATTATATACACTTATATTTCATCTCAATGATATCCTTATTGAGTGGCAATAGAGTAAGTTTTGAAAACCCTCATAGGCCAAGAAGCGCAATGGCGCCTCCAAGCAAAACAAGAAAACTGATCGCAACTGTCCACTGACCCAGCTGGCACTCCAACGAATTCAGGCTGCGGTCCCAGTCAACAGCAAGCCATTTTCGCCCTATCCATGACAGGAACAGATCTCGCTGTTTGGGTATCCATGGCATAACGGTGGGGTGAATTCGGTGCGCAATGAAATTTAGCCACCGTATACTGGGCCTTAAAAACTCTAGCGGGATAACGGGCAGCTTACGCAGGATATTGTCTCTGGTGGCAGACCACTCAGTAAGCCTTGAATTCAACCAACAGCGTAAGGGCGATATCCTGCAAGCCATCAGCCACAGGATAGTCATGCTGCAGACTGCGGTTGGAACCAGCAAGTAAAGCATTTCACGCATCATTGGCCAGGAGGCGGGTTGTTCCAAGACTCGACCCATAGCGAATAGGACCAGACCTGCAAGAGCAACACTGGTATAGGCCAAAATAGACCGGGCACGCACTTGTACCATGCCGACCAAGAATCCAAAGACAAGGCTGACAACACCCACGACTTGCATAGCAAAACCCCATGCCGGTAGCGCAACTTCACCCATGGGCAGCCAACAGAGCCAGCCAAGCACGCCTTGACCGAATTGGAATACCATGAGCAGCGGCAAAAGGGCTACCGGTACAGCCCGGTAGGCCCGTGGCACCCAGAGATGCAGTGGAAACAGACCGGCCCTGACAGCAAAACCGGCCAGTACCAATCCCACCAGGAGATCCCGGCTGTCCGGGTTTGTCATTGCCTGATGCAAAGCGCTGAAGCCGCCACCTTCAGCAGCCATCGTTACCAACACCTCGAACAGCAACAGATCGCCGAGTATCAGCATCGACAGGTAACGTCTTGCGGCTTTCCGCGACTCATCACTACCCCGGTGGACAATGAGGCCGTAAAGGGCGTAGCCGCTGACGGAGGCAAAAAAGAAAAACAGCCAGGGGTCTCGGGCCAGAATGAGCCCAAGACTGCCGCCCATGGCCAACAGATAGAATATGCCGAGACGTCGGCCGGCCTTGGCATGGAAACCTGACCCCACTACCAGCGCCACCCCAAGCCATACTGCACCCATCAGTGCCAGAAAGAGCCGGACCGGCGCTTCGATTCCCAAGCTCGATCCAAGCAGGAGCCAAGGCAGATTCATCGACGTGCCGCCTGGAAGCAGGAGAGACACAGCCAGAGCGGGTAGGGCTGCAAAGGGAATCATCCAGTTCGCTCTGCTGTAGACACTATCGGACACCAGGCCGAGGGCCAATAACCAGGGTACCAATGGCACGGCCGCTAGCACGAGGCTCATAGGCCGTACTCCCGTGTTGCAATGAGCCGCGCCCACTCCAGTGGGCTGAACGGTGCTGCTGCCAGCAACCCGACCAGCAGGGAGAGAAATGCAGTTATCAACGGCGGCAATAGCAACGCCCAGGCAGTCTCCCATCTCCCGTATGATCTTTCGGAAGGCCATGCTGCTGGTGGTTCCCGAAACCACGCAGCATGCAGGATCGGCAGAAAGTAGGCGGCATTCAGCAGGCTGCTGCCAGCCAGTACCAGCACCACCCAGTTCTGCCCGGCTTCCAGTGCGCCGTGTCCCAAATACCATTTGCTGACGAACCCTGCCAGTGGCGGTACTCCGATCATGCCTAAAGCACCCAGCGTGAAGGCCCCCATGGTCCAGGGCATACGCCGGCCGACACCGTTCATCTGGCTCACTTTATGGATTCCCAGGGTCTCTGCCAGATTGCCGGCACAAAAAAACAGGGTGATCTTCATCAGGCCCTGATGCACCAGATGGACGATTCCGCCGATGGTGGCGATTGGACCGACTACCGCGACACCCAGGGTAATGTAAGAGACCTGGCTGACCGTGGAGAAGGCAAGTCGGCGCTTCAGGTCGTCCTGGAATAGGGCCCTTAACGAACCATAGAGAATAGTCACGGCAGCCAGTACTGCCAGTGGCCCAGTGACGCCGAGCCACTCAGCGTACTCGATGCCGAACACATCATAGATGACCCGTACGATACCGAAGGCGCCCACCTTCACCACCGCCACCGCGTGCAGCAGCGCGCTTACCGGCGCCGGCGCCACCATGGCCTGGGGCAGCCAGCCATGCAAGGGTACCAGCGCGGCCTTGACTCCCAGACCCGCGATGAGCAGGCTGAAGATCGTTATCAGTGCGGCTCGGGAGCTGCTCGAACTGGCTGCGACAAATCCCCCTTCAGTGAACTCCAGGGTTCCGGCAAGCCCATACAGCCAGGCTGTACCGATCAGCAACAGGGCGCCCCCCAGCATGGTGTAGATCAGGTAGGTGCGTCCTGCACGCCGTGCCACCTCTGTACCACGATGCACAATCAGCGGATAGGTGGAGAGGGTTAGCAGTTCATAGAACAACAGGAAGGTCATTAGATTGCCCGCCAGGGCCACACCCACCGTAGCGGTCACGCAGAGACTGAAGAAACCAAAGAAGCGGCTGCGGTGAGGCGAATCCTCCAGATAACCGATGGCATACACCGTCGTTAGCAGCCAGAGCCCGGTGGAGAGAGGGAGGAAAAGCAGCGACAGGGCATCGGCTCTCAGTACCAGGTCAAGACCGGGTAATAGAGGCAGTCTTGTCTCATAGTGGTGTCCGTGGAGGACGCCCCAGAGCAGAATGAGCACCAGCACCAGTTTGGCGACCGCGCCGCCTAGATTTAAAACGGTGCGGAGAACGACATTTTTTTCAGCAAGAAAAAAGATCATCAGCCCCGGCAGCAGTGAACTGCAGACAATCAACAGGGGCAGCCACTCATCCCAATTCATGGCATCCCCTCCCCGGTGAGCGTAACCCACGGTGCACCAATGTCCATCTGTTCCAGGGGCCAGGGTGCCAGCAAGCCGAGAGCCAAGGCTACCAGCGCCAGCCCGAGAGCGGCCCACTCCATGATCGCCGGGACCGCACGACTATCATGCAGTACCTTGGCTTGAGTAAAGGCGAAGCCAATGACCTTGAAGACGTAGGCCGCCGCCAGTAGGCTTCCGGTGATCACCACCAGGACCCAGCCCCACTGGCCACTGCTGAATGCGGCCTCTAACAACAGCCATTTGGCGACAAACCCACCGCTTGGCGGAAGTCCAATGATGCTTATTCCTGCAATGGCGAATGCAGTCAAGGTCAGGGGCAAGCGTTGCACTATCCGATCCAGATCGGCGATGCGATCATGCCCGCCGAAATACAGGATATTCCCGACAGCGAGAAACATGGCGCTTTTGGCTAGGGCATGGGAGAGAACAAAATAGACTACAGCGTTCCATGCTGCCGGAATCAGGAGCGGAAAAGCGAGAAATAGATAACCAAGTTGGGCGACCGTCGAATAGGCGACCAATAACTTGAGTCGCTTCTGACGCAGTGCCTGCAGCGAGCCCCAAAGGATGGCGCCAGCGCCGAGGGCGCCAAGCAATAGCCGCGGTGCGACGTCTGGCTCGGGAAACAGATCCAGCCACAACCGCAGCAGGAGATAGAAAGAAGCCTTCACCACCAGCGCGGAGAGAATCGCGCTCACCGGCGCCGGCGCGCTGGCGTGGGCCGGAGGCAGCCAGAAGTGCAGCGGAAACAGTGCCGTCTTGAGCAGCAGCCCTGCTGTCATCAGACCCATGGCAGCCCAGACCGCCGGCATGGGCGTCATAAGCCGCCCCAGAGAGATGATATCCAGGCTGCCGAAGGCATGATAAAGCAGCGCCACGCCCAGCAGGTAACAGAGCGAACCGAGCAGGCTGACCAGCAGGTAGCGCATGGCCCCGGTCAGTGCGTCTACACCGCCCGCCAAGGCCACCAGTGCTACTGCCGCCAACCCCAGTAGCTCCAACGTGACATAGAGGTTGAAGATGTCCCCGGACAGAAACAGGGCGTTGAGCGCGGCCCAGAGAAACAACCACAAGGGCCAGAAATACTGGGCCTTTCGGCGCGCAAAATAACCGCTGGCATAGAGACTGATGCCAAGACCCACCAGCGCCGTCATGATCAGCATCAGGCTGCTCAGGCCATCAGCATAGAGATCGATCCCCAGGGGTGCACCCCATCCGCTAACGGCATAACGTTGAACCCCGTGGGTTGCCACCTGCCAACTCAGCCCGGCGACCGGGACAATAATGCTCAATGCTGTCGCCAGACCCAGCGGTACAGCCCGCCGGGGCAGAAGAAAACACAACAGGGAGCCGGCGAGTGGCAGCAGGATGGTCCAAATGGCCCAAGGGATGCTCACCATGGAAATCCCCATCAGGGCTGCTCAGGCATGTCTTCCGGTAGATCGGTCCGGCCTGTCTCTGCCTGTACACGCAGTATAAGCGTCAGCGCCAGTGCTGTAGCGGCGATGGCAATAACTATACCTGTAAGCACCATAGCCTGGGGTACCGGATCAGGCACTGTGCTGGACGTACGCCCGCCCAACCCGACGAGAATCAGAAACACACCACTGCCCATGATGTTCAGGGCAATGACCTTGCGTATGAGATGGGCTTGTACGATTAGGCTGTAGAGCCCGAGAATGAACAGACCGATACCCGTGAGAGCATACAGGGTGAACGACATCATCGATCCCCACCAGAAAGGGCGCGTCCTCCCAGAAACAGGGCTGTCAGGATAGCGCCGATCGATAGCATGGCCGCCGCCTCGATGAACAGGATGAGACCAGCTGCGAAGCTGGGTGGATACTGCAGAAACATTCCGCCCGCGGGTATCACTATGATGCCGACAGTGAAAAAAGCACCCAAACCAACAAGCAGAACAATGCGTAGGGGTCTACCCATCAGTCGAGTAGTGAGACGCTTACCAGTCAGCAACAAGAGAACGCCCGAGGCCGCCAGCACCGCCCCTGCCTGGAAGGCGCCGCCGGGTGCATGGGCACCGGCCCAGAGAAGATAACCGGCCACCAGGATCATCATCGGCACCAGTCCATGCACCAAGGCAGACAACACAGGCCCTGGGTCAGCTCCACGGCGCATCGGCGTGGCGCCAAGTGACCAGACGCCGATCAGGGCCAGTAGCAGCACAGCCATTTCCAGCAGGGTATCGTAAGCCCGGAAATTAAGCAGCACGGCAGTAACCGGGTTGCGCACACCACTCGCTTCCAGGTTTGCCTCCACCAAGCCCTTGAGCTCGATCGCCTGATCCGGCAGGGAGAGTACCGCATAACCCAGTCCACACGCCAAAGCCGACATTAACCCCAGGAGGACGTACTGAAATGGTTTCGGCAGTGCCCTGTGATCAGCGGTGTTCATTGGTATCTCCGGTGTCAGTCGTATGACCGTCACTGACCCGGTCAGCCAGCTCGTTCGACTGGGCCAGTGCCTTCAGCAACAGGGCTCCGGTCAGACCGGCACCGATAGCCGCCTCGGCTAAGGCAATGTCAGGGGCCTGAAGGCGCACCCAGGCCAACGCCATGACCAGGCCGAAGGCAATAAACAGCACAACGGCCTTGAACAGGTCCGGACTCTTCAATGCTTGCCAGGCCAGCCACAGCAGGGTGAGCATCAGCAACCCGTCGAACACCCATTCCAGCAGTGTTATCGTTTCCACGGTTTTATCCCCTTGCGTAATGCCGTTCTTGCCACCAAGTGGGCGACACTGGCGCTGGCCAGTAGAACCAGCAGCCAGATGAGCAGCAGCTTGCCCACTACAG
The DNA here is from genome assembly GCA_965372385.1 of uncultured Gammaproteobacteria bacterium. Taxonomy (GTDB): domain Bacteria; phylum Pseudomonadota; class Gammaproteobacteria; order Chromatiales; family Chromatiaceae; genus JASJBU01. The sequence goes on from CBDVCD010000081.1 coordinate 8,773, forward strand.
CCCATGACTCCGCCTGTAGAGCAAGACCGGCCACGACCAATCCTAACCCCACATTGTCTGCCTTGGTCAAGGCATGCAGGCGTGTATAGACATCTGGAAAGCGCAACAGACCCACCGTGCCGGCCAGGAAGAAGCCCGCCCCGGCAAGCAACAGGAACAGAGTGAGGAACTCAGTCACCCGCATCGTCATCTTCCCAGACAACCCAGGCGCGTCGTACGAAGGCGATAGCGGTCACCGCGGCCAGCAGGGCGAATACCAAGGCCACATCGCGTAAATACGAAGTGCCGGATGCTTGGGCCAGCAGCAGCAGGCTGGCGACGGCGGTGGTGCCGAATAACTGTGCCGCCAGCATGCGGTCCGCGGGCGTAGGTCCGCGAAAAACCCGCCACAACCCTGCGATGAGAGTCAGAATAAGAAACAGCGCTACACCCAGATACAGGGTCTCCATGGATGTTCAGCCTTCCAATGTGATCGGCGTGACAAAGCCGGGCGGCTTGATCGCGAGCACGGAACAATCGATCTGGTTCAGGATGGTCTCCGCGGTATTGCCCATGATGAATCCGGGGACGCCAGTGCGGGCCACCGTCCCCATGACGACAAGATCGGCCTCGATCCGCTTGGCTAGCGCAGGAATCTCTTTGCGAGCCCAGCCCTTTACCAAATGCGTTTGTGGTTTGAGATAATCCACAGCATCCTGCCCCAGATTGCCGGTCACTTCGCGCATCAGCACATCCAGACTGGCTGCGTGATGCTGCCTCACGTGTTCGACGTAGGCAATGATTTTCTCCTCTGACGTACTCTCGATCGCAACGCGCATGGCACTCTCACCGATCGTCTCCCAGGCATGCACGATATGCAGCTCGGCGGAGTCGGCCAGCGCCAGGGAGCTGGCCATTTCGAGAATCGTCCGGTTCAGTGCGCGTCTTGATTTCAGCTCCGCTGGAGGGTATGCATCGTCTACATCGACCGCAGCCAGGATGCGCCGGTAGGCTTTCGGCGCCTGAGGCCTGATGAGCCAAACAGGGCACGGACACTTGCGCAACAGGTGCATATCATCACTGCCGAACAACCGGTCTAACCAGTCCCGATGTTCGGGAATTTTGATCACTAAATCACGTCCGTTGCGCAAAACCTCGCGGATGGTCTCCAGGAAGGGGATGCCTACCAATACTTTGGTTTCGATCTTGACCCGCTTACGGTAATGATCGACAAGCGCCTCCAATTCCTGTGTATGGCTGTTTACCATCGCAGCCTGCAGATCGGCAGACATAGGGCCACCCTCGGGCATTCCAATGCCGGCCGTGACTCGTGGGGCCACATCAATCACCGTCAGACTGGCCTGGTTATTTTCCGCCAATGTAACGGCCCGCTCAAACACATCGCCGCCTTTGAGCACAGAGTCAGTGACATAAAGTATGTTCTTGAAACGTCTCATATCACTCATCACTCCCATCAGCGACCAGATTCAACCCAAACAACCCCGCCACACGCACCTCGACCACCTTCAACTCTGAGGCAAAAGTGCCTGTTTGATCGAGAACATGGATACGCAGGTACTCTTCATCCAACTCGGCACTCAATGTACCCGGCAGCAAACTCACGGTATTTGCCATGAACACCCGAGGCAGGCCAGGCGGCAACCGCCATCGGTGATCATACAACCCTGGCGAGATCGGAAGCCGGGGATGCAGCGCTCGCCTGGCTACATCCATTCCGCCGCACAGGGAACGCCAGAGAAAAAACGGGACAAAGCGTACGATACCAGTCAAGGACCAGGAAAAGGGAGGCAGTAGCACCACGCTGACCAGTGTCGCAAACAGTACCACTGGCGCGCCGATCAGCCATGAATCCATTTCGCCATCAGTGAGCATCCACCACATCAGGGCAAACAGAACGGCACGTAACCACCCGGTCCGCCAATGGATAATCACCGAGCCGCGGGGTGAAAACTTTAAACGCTGTCTTCGATCAACTGTGTACATAATCAATCCAGCATGATCAATAAAGGTTATCAACGGCCTTCGCGGCCGCATCGGCATAAGGGAACAGCACCCGGTCGGCACCGGCCTGCTCTAATTGCTCGGCATCGGGGGTGGTGTGGGCCGTTACCGCGACGCGCCCTTTGTAACCATGATCGCGCAGGCCATGCAGCAGTGCGAGATTGACGGATATCTCTCGCACGCTGCTCAAGACCCAATGCACCTGCCCGAGTGGCAGGGTGACAAAAAACTCCGGGTCTTCGGCATCGCCATAGCGCACCGCATAATCGTCCCCCTTATGTCGTCGCACCAGATCGGGATCGAAATCCACGCCGAGCACCCGGTGGCCTCGTTGCCGCAGCTCCCCTGCGATCACCGAGCCGAACCGCCCCAAACCGAACAGGATGACGTCGTATCCGTTCTCCTCCATATTCCGATCCTGAGCCTCTTCCCGGTGCGCCCGTTTACGTTCGAACACACCCAGCCAAGTGGAAATCCGCTCGTAGAGGGGGTGAGAGTACAAGATCATGTAGGTAGAGGCACTGATGGTGATCAACCCCACCAGGGTGATAAGGCCCATAGTATCGGCGTCGATATGGCCCAGGCTCATGCCCAACGCCCCCAGGATTAGGGAGAATTCGCTGATCTGGGCCACTGTCAGACCGGCCAGAAACCCGGTGCGCTTTCGGTAACCCATGGCACCCAAGATGATCATCACGATCAACGGGTTGCCAATGAGCACGAACAGGGAAAGGGCGATGGCTGGCACCACCTGTGCGCCGAGCATCGCCAATTCCAGTCCGGCGCCCAGATCGATGAAGAAGAACAGCAACAGAAAATTCCGCAGACTCACCATCCGCGCACCGATGGCCTCGCGGTAGGACGTGGAGGCCAGCGACACACCGGCGAGAAAGGCGCCCACTTCTTTGCTGAAACCCAGATGTGCACCCGCCGCGCCCAGGGCCACGGCCCAGGCAATGGCAAACAACACCAGCAGCTCCTGCGACCTTGCAAGCTGGTGCAGCAGCGGTGTCAACACATAACGCATCAACAACCCAATGGTGGCGATGAACAGGCCGCCCTTGAACAATACCTCGATCACCTCACGACCCAGGCCGGCGGCATCACCGGCCTCGCCCAGTGCGGTCAGACCAATCATCACCAGCACCACCACAATATCCTGAACGATAAGGAAACCGATGGCGATGCGCCCGTGCAGCGCGTCCACCTCGCGCTTGTCGGATAGCAGCTTGACGATGATGATGGTGCTGGAGAAGGTCAACGCCACCGCCACGTAGAGGGCAGTCACCGGGGTCATCCCCAGTGCGATGGCGATAAAGTAGCCGACGACGGAGGTGAAGAAAACCTGCCCCAGGCCGGTGGCCAAAGCCACCGGCCCCATGGTGCGGATGATGCGCAGATCCAGTTTTAGCCCCACCACGAACAACAGCAGCGCGATACCCAGTTTGGCCAGCAAATCGACCTGGTCATTTGCCGAC
>CBDVCD010000082.1:0-11997 GCA_965372385.1 uncultured Gammaproteobacteria bacterium
AATAGCGGTTTACCAGACCATTCGGAAGGGTCATCGGGGATTTATTCAGCGCCTGAAAGTCAATGTTTACCACCCTGCTGTGTCATCGATTGGGGCAATCGAGGTTATCAGCAGATGGGTCTTCTCGATCCGCCAGCGAATATTGTAATCATACAGTCGCATGCCGAATGTCTGGCGGCTAACGTTCCCGTGCAGGTAGGCAGGGCGCGGGTCATTTTCCAGGATCTGCCGGATCAGCCGCCGCAGATGATCGGCCTGGGAGGGGTCCAGCTCTCTCAGGAAGGCATCCGCGGCTTCAGAGTAACTCAGATCAATGGGTCTGACGGGGGCTTCAGGGGCAAAACCCGCACGGGCTCCGGGGATTGCATCGGAGTAGGGCAGATAGGGTTTGATGTCCAGCACCGGGGTCTGATCAAGCAGATCGATGCCGCCCAGCCGTAGACTGATGTCATCCTGAGAGTGATCCAGCGAACGCAGTTCCACCACCGAGAGACCGATGGGGTTGGGTCTGAAGGGGCTGCGTGAGGCAAACACGCCAACCCGTCTATTTCCCCCCAGCCGTGGGGGTCTTACGGTCGGGCTCCACTGTTCGCGGATAGCGGCATGGAAGACGAAGGTAAGCCAGAGATGGGAGTAACGCTCCAGTTCTCTGAATGCCTCCACACGGTTGTAGGGCGGCAGTATCTCCAGTCGGCCTTCCGCCTCGGGTATCAGTCCCGCCTGTCTGGGGATGCCGAATTTTTCCTTGAAACAGGAATGAACGATACCGATAGGTTCAAACGCATACCTCATGGTGTCTTGAACTGGATGACCTTTTTCAGTGGATTCAGGTTGATCTCATCGAACACCGTTCCGGGATGTGCCTTGAGGACCATCGAAACCGTCTCGGCAATATCCTCCGGTCGGATATGGTTGGTTGGATCGGGACCTGGAGCGAAGTCCAGTTCGCTGAAGAATTCACTGGTTACCATACCGGGATTGATCAGGCAGACCCGTATGCCATTGCTGCTGCACTCATCCCTGAGTGACTGGGCCAGGCCCCTCAGGCCAAACTTGCAGGCGGAGTAGATGGCCCCTTTCTTGCCACCGGAGAGGGCCGCTTCCGAGCCGATGACGATCAGGTCTCCCGCGTTCAGCTTTTTGATGCGGGGTAGAAAGGTGCGGGCGATAAAGATGTGCTGGACCAGATTGGTATCCACCATCTCCCGGATCTGCTGATAGGAGAACTCCTCGAGTGAGCCAAAACGACCATAGCCGGCATTCAACACCAGCCCATCCAGTTCCGGATGACATCGGGCGATTTCACCCAACCTGTGAGGTAACTTTTCCAGATCGGCAAGATCGAGCTCGATCGTCTCCAGTCCTTTGGGAATCTTGCTCCAGGGGGAGAAGTCACGACCGATACCGATGATCTCGATGCCGTCCTCCAGCAGACGGCGGGTGATGGCGGCGCCTATGCCCCGGCTGGCACCGGTGACGAGCATTTTGCGGGCTGGTAGGTTAGTCATAATAGCATCCTGTTGACGATTTGCCTTATCAGAGTGGACCGTTGCTGAATCAGACCTCTGACCATTTTAGCGTTTATTCCGTTTGCCGGGTGCTCCCGATTGTCTGAAATGATCTTTACTACCTGCAGGCTGGCAAGCGGGACAATCTCCAGGGCGGCGGAGACAAAGCCGGCTGCCTCCATATCGTATGCCACCTGGCCAGAATAATCCTCTACCGGTTGGAGCAGGGACTGCAGCGGGGCCGTTACACAATCCGGGAGGTCGAGATATTGCATGGTCCAGCTCTGTTGCTCTCCTGCTGCAATCACCCGGGAGGCGATCATCGCCTGACCCAAGGCAAGATCCCGGTGACCCGCGATGCCGATATTCAGCCAGCGGCCATGCCGGTTCCGGTTGAGTCCCTGCAGATACCTGACGCCTCTCTCGGCGGCGGCCATCCCATGGCCCGCAAGCACCAGGGCGACCTGATCTCCTAGATAGATCGGTAATTCGCCATCCGGCTGCAGACGCTGCAGCCCTAGCATTTGGTTGATGGGTTTGGCCTCCGCGGGGAGGGCCACCAGCAGATTGAGACGCGCCGTGATCATCAGCTGGTGTTGAGTCGTGAGCGGTACTGGGACTGCAGTCTTCGATAGTGCTCGGCACGCTCCAGTTTACCGCGCTTGTCGGCGCCCTGTGCCAGGATAGCGGCCTTTTTTATCAGCATCTCGATCGCCGCGGTCCGATCGGCGTCGTGCAGCATCTCCGTATTGATGATCTTTTCCAGGGCCTGGATGCGAAATCGGTCCATCCCCCAGTGTTTTTGTGAGAGTTGATCCGGATGACCGCCATATTTCACGATCAATGGCTCCTCGACGAACAACACCGGTTCCCTGGCGCAGATTCTCAGCCACAGGTCATAGTCCTCGCAGGCCGGCAGACGGGTGTCGAACAGACCCAGCTGGTCGAACAGGGAGCGATGCAGCAGGCTGGCGGAGGGGGAGATCACGCAAAGGGGCAGGCAGTCGCGGAAGATCCAGCCGCCGCTTTTTGCATGTTTTGTCATGGCGTTGACCCTGACCCCACGACGCATCCAGATCTCTTCACCATGGCAGAGGCGATATCCGGGGTTATCCCTCAATTCGCGCAACTGCCTGGCCAGTTTATGCGGCAGCCAGGCGTCATCGGAATCGAGCAGGGCAATCCATTCGCCCCTGGCTTCCTGAATGCCCCGGTTGCGGGCACTGCTGACACCCTGGTTGGGCTGATGGATGTAGCGGCATTGCGGATAGCGACTTTCGATCAATGCACGGGTTGCGTCATCGGAACCGTCGTCGATAACCAGGATCTCGTCCGCCGGCAGGCTTTGGGCAAGCACCGAATCCAGGGCCCGCGGCAGGGTTCGCGCCCGGTTGTAGGTCGGTATGATGACGCTGATTTCCATCGGGTAAGGATAGCCCTAAGCTAATGAATTGGCATTCCCGGTATTAGTTACCCTCAATGTTGGCGGTCACACGCGTGACTATTAGGCGGTTTGATACAGACAGATTTGAGGTTCTGAAGACCAAGGTCAGAAAAGTCGTGAGTCAGTTGAGACCTTGAACGAACCGATGATTTGCTCATCCGCGCCGTCAACCGCGCGAGAGAGATAGCGACCAATCAAGGCGCAGAGCTAAAAGCGGAACTAGATGCGACCGAAGAATCAGACCAACGAGTTGTTGACGAACTCTTTGAGGAAGAGCTCGATCGCCTACTGAGACAAGATGAGAAATATCATGCTATTGCGGATGAACTCATGGATGAAATTGAGTTACGGTTTTCCGCCCTGAGTCAAGGCACCCTACGAAAAAGCAAACAGGGATGGCCAATCTCTTGGGAGTTCTCTTCCGCGGATCGAGATACCTTCATCAAAGAGATCCTTCGATTTTCGAGCAACCATGCTCCACTGTTCGGCACATTATTGACACCGCTAGTTAATGGAATCCGCGTAAAAGCCCCCTTCTTTCCAGCCTGGGCTGAAGAGTCAAAACAACCAATCGTTATTGTCGATGGTGAAGGCCTCGGACACACTCCGGATTCATCATCCAGTCTCTCTACAAATCTGCTTCGTCGAATCGATATGGTGGATGCCGTTATCCTTGTGGACAATGCCGCTCAGCCAATGCAGGCAGCGCCCGTTGCCGCTCTTCGCTCTCTAGTCCGAACAGGTAATACAAAGAAGCTATTAATGTGCTTCACCCACTTCGACGAAGTAAAGGGAGATAATCTGCCAACCGTCTCAGCCAAGCGAGAACACGTCCTAGCCTCAGCAGAGAACGTAATGACGCGCCTTGGCGAAGATCTTGGCCCAAATGCAGAGTGGGCACTCAGAGCCCGATTGGCCAATCAATGCTTTTTTCTTGGGGGCATTGACAAGATACTGGATGTGAAAAAGAAGCGGGGGAAGCGCAGCATTGAGCAGATGAAAGCACTTCTTACCGCCATTGACCGGATTGTGGAACGCCCAGAGCCTGTAGGGGCTCGCCCCGTTTACGACCGAATGAATCTGGCGCTCGCCATCCGCGAAGCTGCAGACCAGTTTCATCAGGCCTGGCTCCCTCGCCTTGGCTTGAAATACAAATCTGGCACAAATAAAGAGCACTGGACACGCATCAAAGCGCTCAGCCGACGCCTGGCCAATGGCTGGGCAGATCAATACGACAACCTCATGCCGGTGTCCGACCTTCACAAACAGCTCGGCGAACTGATTTATGTAATCATCCAGGAGCCTGTCCGATGGGAAGGCGAAGAGCCTGACGAAGACAGCCAACTACAAACCTACGATGAATTCTCATCAACGCTCACAGGTCGATTGCTGGAACACGCCAGCCGCAGAGTATGGACCGAAAGGTCAGATGAATGGCAAGAGGCCTTCAACCAGTCCGGCAAGGGTTCAACGTCTGTCCGCGCTGAGGTCATTGCAGAGGAAATCTATGACAAGGCCGCCCCCGTACCAGATCTGACGCCATCACCTGATCGAAACAAGTTCCTCCATGTGGTACTGAGGCTAGTTGATGCAACGTGCCAAGAGCTAAATATCACTCTGGAGTAATGCTGGCCGAGCCGCCAAGGATGGCCCGCTTGGCAGGCTGCCAGCCCCCCACCTTTTGATTGTACACCGTAGTGCATTACAGTATATTGCAGTACATTTGCAGGGATTTCTGGAGGGGTATATGGCTACCACTAAGACTGCGACTCTGACCTTTCGGATCGATCCAGGTCTGAAAGAAGCGTTGCGCACCGCAGCTCATCAGGAACACCGCTCCATCGCCAACATGGTGGAGGTGCTGATCCGGGATTACTGCGTGGCACATGGTATTGCCGTCGAAAGCCCCCTGGACACCGACAACAACAACGGGGAGGAACCAGCATGATCAGGACGGTTAAACAGGCATGCCAATTCAATCCTGTCATCCAGGACTACCGCATGAGTGCCGGGATAGAAAACCTGGCAGACCTGATCAAGGACCAGGGCGACGGGCGCGACTTCTTCTCCCGGAACTTCGTCACTCACGGCATGGAACAGCTCTTCCGTGAGGGCATGCTGCGCCTCTCGGGCAAATCGGATCAGGCGGTATTCGAACTCACTCAGGCCATGGGTGGTGGTAAAACCCACATGATGATCGCGCTTGGCCTGCTGGCGCGCCATGCCCATCTACGCCCCGAGGTGCTCCCTTCTGACCTGAATGATCGGCTGGATTTCGGCAACGCGCGTATTGCCGCCTTCAACGGCCGCAATAATCCAGACAACTACATCTGGGGGGACATTGCCACCCAGATTGGTAAAGAGGAAGAGATTCGCCCATTTTGGGCCTCCGGCCCGAAAGCAGTAGATCAGCAAAATTGGAAAGAGATCATCGGTGATACCCCTACACTGATCCTGCTCGATGAACTCCCCCCCTATCTGGATAATGCCAGCACACAAGTGATTGGTCAGGGTACCCTGGCCAACATGGTGGTCTATAGCCTCAGCGCCTTGATGACCGCCGCACTGGAGTTGCCCAACTGCTGTATCGTCGTCGCCAACCTCTCCGGCAGCTACAAGACGCAAACCAAGGCACTGGCGGAATCCATATCCAACCTGCAGCAGGAGACCCGCCGCCAGGCCATGACCATCACGCCGGTACAATTGGCCGGTAACGAAATCTACGAGATTCTCAAAAAGCGCCTGATCGATGAGCTGCCTGATGAAGGCACCATCGCTGAAATTGCGGAAGAGTACGCCCAGCAGGTCAAGAAGGCGGAAGATGGCGGCTACATCATTGCCTCGAGCATCGAACAGATCGCCGAACAGGTAAGAGGGACCTACCCGTTCCACCCCTCTTTCAAACATCTCGTCGCCCTATTCAAAGAGAACGAGGGGTTCCGGCAAACCCGAGGACTGATGCAGTTTACCGCCCGCCTGCTAAAGAGTGTCGAGCAAAGGGAGATTGATGATATCTTTTTGATCGGCACCCAACACCTCGATCTCAACGACGACCAGGTCAAGGATGAGATCGAACGCATCGCCCCCAAACTGATACCCGCAGTCACCCGGGACATAGCCGACAACGGTAACGGCATTGCCGAAACCATAGATGACGAACTGAGCAGTGATGCGGCGGCACAGGTGATGACCCTGCTCCTGGCCTCATCGCTCTCCCGCGCCGTGGGCGGTCGCATTGGACTTTCCGAGAGTGAGATCATCGAGTTCCTGGCTGCTCCCAATCGAAAACCGGATGAGTTTCTTGATGCCTTGCAACGGCTGCGCGAACAGGCGTGGTATCTGCACCGCGAGGATCAACGGTTCTTCGTCAAGGAGACAGAAAACCTCTCGCGACAAATCGAGCGCAATGCAAAGGATATCCCGCAGCCCAAGATCGACCAGGCGCTCATCAATCGCCTCTCCGGCATCCTGCAACCATCCAGCAGGAACGCCTATCAGGAGGTACAGATCCTGCCTCGCCTGGATGAACTCAGGCTCAGTGGTCCGCGCGTTCTCATCGTGATCCGTCCCGACGGCAAGGTCCCCCCCAGCGAACTCAATCATTTCTTCGAATTCCAGCAGGAGAAGAACAACCTGCTGGTACTGACCGGGCAAGACAGCCACATGGCGGATGCGGTGGAAGATCGCCTGCGGGAACTCTATGCCATCGAGCAGATCCACAGGCGCCTCAAACCCGGTGACACTCTGTTCGAAGAGGCACGAGATCGCATGGAAGAAGCAGAAGACCGCTTCGCCAAGGCCCTATCCGCCGCCTATAACCGGATCTACTTCCCCAGCAACGATGAAATTGACGGTCGGGAGGCGTTGGTCAGTGTGACCATCGACAACGGACTGAAAATCGGCCAGGGAGATCAGTCTGCCGAGGTGCAGATTGAGGGCCTACTGGCCAGTCCCCGCGCCAACTACAAGTTGGCGATGGACCTGAAGGACAATTTTCGCGAGTACTTTGCCATGGCCGAAACCGATCTATGGCCATCGGGTAAGGACAATCGCCGCACCCCCTGGAAAGACGTAGTCAGCCGCGCCAAGAACAACCCCGCCTGGCCCTGGATGCCCGGAACTGGGGGCATGGACACCCTCAAGGCAGAGGCACTAAAGCAGGGGCGCTGGCGCTTAGGTGAAGATGGATACATTGAGAAAGGCCCCTTCCCGAAGGAAAAGACCAGCGCCAATGTCTCATTATTAGGCGCCAATCCGGAATCGGGCGAGTCCATCCTTAGCCTGACCCCACGCAATGCCGGCGAGAGCCCGGTGATCTACTACTCCACCAAACCGGATGTCAGCGAAAGCGATCCGCAAGTGGATGATCCAGAAAACTTCAACACCGCGGAGGGCACGCTCTACTTCCGGGTCAAGGATACCACCGGCAAATACGAAAGCGGGTCACCCACACGTTGGCTGGCCGACCTGAAGATACGCCATCAGGTAGAACCCGCAGCCGACAAGCGCAAGGTGACATTGCAGTGCACACCCCAAGCCGAGATGAGCTACACCCTGGATGGCTCCAACCCAAAAGACGGCCAGACCTACGAAGGCCCCTTTGAGATTGGCTCGGAGGCGATTCGCTTGCTGGTCTACGCACGCGCTGGTGAGGCCACCAAGAACGCCGATTTCCAGATCCCGCACAGCGGGGACAAGACCGTACAAATTATTGATACCAAGCCTGCACGACTCAGCAGCGGCAAACGCATGGCGCTTGACACCACCGATCGCGTATATGGCGTCATCAACCACTTCCGCGACCAGACAAACACCCGCTTCAAGGGGGTACGCATCGAGATTGGTGAAGGTGAAAACACCGTGACGATACGCTTCCAGGAGCGCGAGATCACTGCTACTGTCATTGAAGGCACCGTAAACAGCCTGCGTGAGATTCTTCATGAAGACCAGGCACCGGTAGCCATCACCATCAGTGACGGCATCCAGTTTGAAAGCGGCTTCGAAGCGAAAGAGTTCGCCAAAATCGCAGGCATTGAGTTACGTCCTGGCGACGTGTTACAGGAGGAATAAACGAATGCCAGCCCGATCTGGTGCACAGGCCACACGCGCTTCTAACAAAGAAGCGAAGGGTTCAACAACCGGCCCCAAGTCCGGTAAGGACTCCGCGCGCAAAGGTCGCTCCTGCGCTCCCCGCGCCCGCGACACTAGTGCATCCATGCACGTCGCGACCTATGCCCATCAGACACTGGGGTTTGGCGTACCTGCAACCAGCGACCCTCACCACTTCAAGGTCGTCATTCCGAAGGCCAACAGTGGCCGGGTCCAGATCAGCGAATACCTGGGGCTTCAGGCCTCCAGCGACGAGTTTGCCGTGATCGACCGCGTGGCGCTGGAGCGGCCACGCTGGACCGCCATTCGCAGCGAGGTGCAACGCGCCTTCAACGCCCGCCTGAAGGCCCACGATCTGAAAAGTGCTGCCTGGAAGGTTGGCGAGAACCCTGTTGACCGACTGCTAGGCAAAGAACTGTGCGTGTTGGCCTGGGCGGTTGAAGGCATGGAGATGGAAAAGATCCCGGTGGCGGTGCGCAACTGGCTGGCGCTACGCCCGGAAGAGCGCTGGTGGCTGTTTGGCATGACCGCCATGAGCACCGGCGGCATCAACGATGGCAACAAAGGCTGGCGGCTGGCGCTTCTCCACGCTCTGGGCGATGTGGCGCAGAGCGATCTGCTGCAACCTCGGGGACGCAGAGAAACGGCGAAGCCCACCGACCGGCCCACCCTGGACCTATTTGATAAAATTGACTGATCCAGAATTAAACTAAGGAGTACGCAATGAAACAGACCGTAGAAGCGATCATCGATGAACAGGGGCATGTCCGTCTGGTGGAGCCGGTCAAGATCAAGGGCATACACCGCGCCCTGGTCACCGTACTCGACGAGCCGCCCGAGGAGATTGGCGAAACCACGCAACTGGCCGAAAAGAGCCTGGCCGAGGACTGGCTGAAAGCCGAGGAGGACGAAGCATGGGCACACCTGCAATAGGCGCGGTGGTATTGATCACCTTTCCTTTCTCAGACCTGTCGGCCTCAAAATTGAGGCCGGCGCTGATTCTGGCCTCCGCTGGACGGGACGACTGGATCTGCCTGCAAATCACCAGCAAGCCCTATGCCGATGTCAACCCGATTGAGTTGATGGATGCGGACTTCGCCCAAGGCTCGCTGCAACGAACCAGTTACCTGCGCCCCGGCAAACTGTTCACCGCCCACCACAGCCTGTTCCAACGCACGGCAGGGCAGATCAGCGCCAACAAACTGGAACAGACGCGCAATGCGGTCATTGAAATCATCCGCTCGGGAGCGGCAGCAGGGCCTTCGGTATGACCCAGGGACTCGCCCCCCTGTCACTGCAAGATGTACCCGCGCTGATTGAAGGGGTCTTCCCTGCGCAGAAGGTCTCCTTTGAAGCGCAGCGGGAACGTAAGGCCGGTGCGGGCCAGACCCTGACTGCTTTGGGTTCCTACTGGAAGGGGCGTAAGCCGTTGATCCTGGTGCGTGCCATTGTGCTGGGTAGCCTGCTCCCGCAGACCGATAATGCCGAGGCGGACCTTGAAATCTTCGAGAAGCTGATGGCCTTCGACGACGAGGGCCTGGCGCGTCGTGCCCTGATTCAGAAGGCGCTCAAGCCCAAGGATATCGCCGCCCGTATCGAGCTGAACGACCCCTGGACCTGGTTCAACCACAACATCAAGCGCGACGGCGATCTCTTCGAGGATGTGTCTCATTGGACCTTCCCGCTCGACTGCGACGATGTGCATGGATGCACTAGTGTCGCGGGCGCAGGGTGCGCAGGAGCGACCGAAGAAGGGATCAAGTTACGCTGGCGACGCGATGCCACGGAAGAGGACAAGCTCAAGCTCTACCACAAGGCGCTTGCCACCTTCGCCAGCTACGAGGAGAAGGCCGTGCTGTGCAAACGCCCCGAGGAGGTCGATCAGGCGTGGCTCTTTGCGCCCGTCTGGCCCATCGTCAACCGCCACTATGGGCATTTAGGCATAGAGGCCTATTCCCACCAGCAGTTGATCGAACAACTGGGCATTCTGCGCTATGGCCACCGCCCCCGCGTGGGCGACACCTTCTGCGGCGGCGGCTCCATTCCCTTCGAGGCGGCGCGCCTGGGCTGTGATGTTTATGCATCCGACTTGAACCCAATCGCCTGCATGCTCACCTGGGGGGCGCTCAATATCATCGGCGCCTCACCGGAACGCCGCGCCGAGATCGAACAGGCTCAACGCGAGGTGGGCGATGCGGTGGACAAAGAGATCACCGCGTTAGGGATAGAGCACGATGAGCAGGGCAACCGCGCCAAGGCCTACCTTTACTGCTTGGAGACTCGTTGCCCTGAGACAGGATGGATGGTACCCATGTCTACAAGTTGGGTTATTTCTCCAAGGCAGATGTCGATTGCCAGATTGAACCCCGACATTGAAAACAAACGCTTCAATATTGAAATAGTGAGTGGTGTTTCCAAAGAAGAGGTGGAGACCGCTTCAAAGGGTACGGTGCAGGATGGCGCCTTGGTCTATGAGCTGGATGGTAAGACTTGGCGCACCCCCATCAAGACCCTGCGTGGTGACTATCGGGACGCCGAGGGCAACACCGGCAATCGCCTCCGTCGCTGGGAGAAGCAGGACTTCAAGCCCAGGCCGGACGACATCTTTCAGGAACGACTCTACGCGATCCAATGGATCACCAGGGAAACCCTGGACAAGCCCAGGCAAGAGACCTTCTTCACCTCAGTCACCGAAGCGGACCTGGAACGGGAACGGAAGGTGGAACGGATCGTGGCAGATAACCTCGACCGCTGGCAAGAAGAGGGGCTGGTGCCGGATATGGAGATCGAGCCGGGTGACAAAACGGATGAACCGATTCGCACGCGCGGCTGGACCTATTGGCATCATCTGTTTACCCCAAGGGATCTATTGACGCTTTCCTTGTTGCAACGCGCTATTAAATCTCCAGAGTTAGCGCCAGAGTTTTGTGGAACACTCGATTTTTGCTCGAAACTATCGCGTTGGATCGTTCGGTTCTCTTCGGGCGGCGGCAGTGACTTTACGTCCAACGTTTTCTCTAACCAAGCACTAAACACCTTGTACAACTGGGCCAATAGGTCATTCTTCGATCACAATTTCATTCAGAACTATCAAAACTCACCAATCTCCACGAAGAACTATATTGCGTCATGCACAAGTGATGAAATAAGCCAAGAACAGGATATTTTTATAACCGACCCCCCCTACGCCGACGCTGTCCACTACCACGAAATCACCGAATTCTTCATTGCCTGGCTGCGCAAGAACCCACCCGCCCCCTTCGACCAATGGACCTGGGACTCCCGCCGCGCCCTGGCGATCAAAGGCTCCGGCGACGCATTCCGTCGCGGCATGGTGGACGCCTACCGAGCCATGACCGAACACATGCCCGACAACGGCATGCAGTGCGTGATGTTCACCCACCAGGACACGGGCGTCTGGTCCGACATGGTGGGCATCTTCTGGGCAGCAGGCCTCCAGGTCGTTGCTGCCTGGTATATCGCCACAGAAACGACCTCTGAGCTGAAGAAGGGCGGCTATGTACAGGGCACCGTTATCCTGATGCTACGCAAGCGTCCCGCCGGTGATCGGGCTGGCTTCAAGCAACGCATCCTGCCCGCGGTGCGCAGCGAGGTAAAACGCCAGATCGAGACCATGATGCACCTCAACGATGAGGTGAAGGAGAAGATGGGTGAGCCCGTCTTCAATGACTCCGATCTGCAGATGGCAGGTTATGCCGCTGCGCTCAAGGTCCTGACGGCCTATACCCGAATCGGCGACGAAGATGTCACCAGCTTCGCCCTGCGTCCACGCAAGAAGGGCGAAACCACAGTGGTGGATGAGATCGTGCAACAGGCCGCAGAGGCCGCCAACAGCCTGCTGATTCCCGAAGGGCTGGGTGCCGAGACCTGGACCAGGATCAACGGCATCCAACGCTTCTACCTGCGCATGATGGA
>CBDVCD010000083.1:0-11970 GCA_965372385.1 uncultured Gammaproteobacteria bacterium
AAGATATGGCTGAATGAAAATTAGTCGCAGATAATTTGTAGTGATGCCTTGTAAGGTAACTTGCGCGATCTCTCTCAGTATAAAGTTTTAATACTATGCCTTCTTCAAGCGCAAACTCTGAACCTACTTCGCCTTCAACCCACGCCAATGGGCACTTGGCTATATAAGTATATTTATTATCACAAATTCTCGAACAAACCTCCTCTAAAAGCTTTTCTAGTAGCTTTGAAGTAATTTCCCAGCCGGGTTTGTCTACTTCATCAATGGCATTTTCAATAGCATGCTCATTCAGTACTCTTATAAGTGGGTCATGGATAAACTCGTTTAGTAAGTCTATCTCCCAAGTCCTACGCGTAGGGTTTGGACCTCTATATCTACGAGGCTGTGCACCTTGCTCCCATAGGTATTGAAAAAAGTCATGAACACCTTTTTCCGAAAGCGCTTCTGACACTCCTTCGGGGATAAATCTTGGATAGCTTGGAAATGAAGTTTCATTACAGGCAATTCCTTTGTCTACAATTTTACAGATTGTTTTTGACTTAGTTTCTATTTTGCATGAGCTGAGCCATGCCAAGTAATCATTTATGCAAGCAGACAGATTGTCTTTTAATACCTCCCTATCAAGCCCTTTATATTTGTTTTCTGGAAACAATCTAGAAATAGTTTCATCTGTCATGTTTTTTGGAATGTCCGTTTACAACGGCCCCTAGGGCCAGGTCTTACAATTGACATCACTCAGCTTCTGTTAGAAGAATTAACCGCGTATTCTAATACGACCCTCTTCTACGACCCACAGCTTATGGTTCAGAGTGTTGGTTTGGAACTCAGGAATCAGCCGCTTCATCACATCCAAAACCGATGGCTTATCCTGCCGGACCAACCTCAAGACGACTAGGCCTTTGGTGGATTCCGGCGGGTAGGCTTGAATATTGGAGAAATCCAGATCCAGTGTTACCAATACACGATCTTCATTTTGACAAACGTCGAAGACTTTCGCATCGTTTTCACCGCTCATCGACTGGTCGAAGATGGAGACAGCATCATAACCGTTCTCTCTCAGCAACAGGGCCACTTCCTGAGGGAGATTTTCATCGACTTTGGGGCCACGGAAAAAAAGATTTGTCCTATCTCACGCCCCTCTTCGGGCAACCTTTGGGCGATTTTCAATCGCAAATTCCTCAAATTAGTCCAGCTAGTTTTGCGGATTTGCTCAATCAAATCGCCCAAATCTCACCAAAATATGAACGTGATCTTCGGACAAATCATTTTTTCCGCGGCCCTTGAATCTCACGCAGCGTTGCGACCTGAGATATCGATGATTCGCTCCCGAGCTAACTCAGCCGCATAAGCGGTCGCGGCACGAATCGCATCGTTTGTCAGTGCAGGATAACTTTGGATGATCTCGTCAGCGTCCAAGCCACTCCCCAGGTTGTCGAGTACCACTGAGACAGGAATTCGAGCCCCTTTGATACATGCCTGTCCATGACAGATAGCCGGATCTGTCGAGATATAGTCACGCCAGTTCATCATCATCTCTCCAGACATTCCGAAAACAGAATACAACAACAGTGTACCAACCACAGAATGTCGAAGGAAAGTTTAGCATTTCACAACTTTAGGGCCACGGAAAAAAAGATTTGTCCTATCTCACGCCCCTCTTCGGGCAATCTTTGGACGATTTTCAATCGCAAATTCCTCAAATTAGTCCAGCTAGTCTTGCGGATTTGCTCAATCAAATCGACCAAATCTCACCCAAATATGAACGTGATCTTCGGACAAATCATTTTTTCCACGGCCCTTATCCGATGCCCAGTAGAATAAAGAAACGGGCCGCAGCCTGTTTATCATAATTCGTTCCAAAAACCTCGGCTCAATGCCCACCACCCTTGAGCGCACTCACCATGCCCTCGATGGTGTCCTTGGCATCGCCAAACACCAGCGAGGTGTTGTCCTGATAGAAGAGCAGATTATCCACCCCGGAGTAACCCGGCCGCATGGAGCGTTTCAGGAAATAGATCTGCTTGGCCTTGGCCGCCTCGATGATCGGCATGCCGTAGATCGGGCTGGAGCTATCGGTCTTGGCCGCCGGATTGACCACGTCGTTGGCGCCCACCACCAGGGCCACATCCGTGTTGGGAAATTCCGGATTGATCTCGTCCATCTCCAGCACATTGTCGTAAGGGATATCGGCTTCCGCCAGCAGCACATTCATGTGGCCCGGCATACGCCCGGCGACGGGATGGATAGCGAATTTCACCTCCACGCCACGCGCCTGCAACAGTTCCATCAGCTCCTTGACGGCGTGCTGGGCCTGAGCCACCGCCATGCCGTAGCCTGGGATGATGATGACCTTGTTGGCATCCTCCATCCAGTAGATGGCATCCTCAACCGAGGCCGATTTGACGCCCTTCTGAGCTGCCTCTCCGGAGGCGCTCACCTCGCCACCTGATTCACTGCCAAAGCCACCAAACACCACATTGATGATGGAGCGGTTCATCGCTCTGCACATGATGTAGGAGAGGATGGCGCCTGAGAAACCTACCAGGGCGCCAACAATGATCAGCAGATAGTTGTCCAGGGTGAAACCGGTGGCGGCCGCTGCCCATCCGGAATAGCTGTTGAGCAAGGAGATGACCACCGGCATGTCGGCGCCACCGATGGGGATGATCAGGGTAAAGCCGAGGACGAAAGCGATGACGGTCATGATGACCAGTGATGTCATGCTTTCGGTCATACCGAAATGGATGCCGAATCCCACTGTCGCAACAGCCAGTGCCGCATTCAACGCATGCTGACCGGCAAATTTAACCGGCGCACCGCCCACCAGCCCCTGCAACTTGGCGAAGGCCACCACCGAACCGGAGAAGGTGATCGCACCGATGATGATGCCGGCGGAGAGTTCGCCCAGCATCACCGGGTTCAATGTACCCGCTGCCGCATGGTTCAAATAGGTGCCGATGGCCACCAGCACCGCCGCCATACCGACGAAACTGTGCAGGGCCGCCACCAGTTGCGGCATCGCCGTCATCTGCACACGGGCAGCCACCACGGTGCCAATCACCGCACCAATGGCGACAGCGGCAATGATGAAACCGTAGGATTTGACCTCGCTGCCCATCAGCGTAGCGGCAATGGCGATGGCCATACCAATCATGGCGAGGTAGTTACCGCGCCGGGCGGATGCCGGGTGAGTCAACCCCTTCAATGCGAAAATGAAGAGGATTGCTGAAATCAGATAGGCGATGGCCTGGATGTTTGCTGAAATCTCCATCAATTAACGCCTCACTTATCTTTCTTCTTGAACATGGCGAGCATCCGGTTGGTCACCAGAAAGCCGCCGAAAACATTGATGGATGCCAGCAGCACCGCGATAAAGCCGAAGATCTCCGCGACGGTACCCACGGATTCAAGCCCGGTGACCAGCAGCGCGCCAACGATAATGATGCCGGAGATGGCGTTGGTCAGCGCCACCAGCGGGGTGTGCAGGGCAGACGTGACCCCCCAGATCACAAAGTAACCGATGAAACAGGAGAGAACGAAAACGTAAAGTGCAACCAGTGTGTCAGGCATTGAGGTGCTCCCTATTTGGCGTCAAATGCTGCGCCGGAAAGGCGTTATTGCGTAGAGGTACAGGTTCAGGACTCGGCCCTGACCTGCATCGCCTCGGTGATCTCATCCTCATCGAGATTTTTCAGGATCAGACCACTATCCGTTTTATCCACCATGATGTTCAACAGATTGGTGATGTTGCCTGCATAGAAGGCACTGGAATCAGATGGCATCATCGATGGATAGTTGGTGTGGCCGATGAGGATCACGCCATGCTTGGTGACCACCTTGTCAGCCTCGGTCAACGGGCAGTTGCCACCGGTGGCCGCGGCCAGGTCAACGATCACCGAGCCTTGACGCATGCGCTTGACCACATCCTCGGTAATCAGGGTCGGCGCCGGACGGCAGGGGATCAGGGCAGTGGTAATGATCACATGGGCCTTGCTCAGCTCATCCGCCAGGGCCGTCTGTTGTCTGGCCTTGGCCTCATCGGAGAGCTCCTTGGCATAGCCGCCCTCGCCTGAGCCACTCTCGCCCACATCCAGCTCGATGGCCTTGGCGCCCAGGGACTCGATCTGCTCCTTGGTCTCGGGCCGGATGTCATAAGCATAAACATCGCCCCCCAATCGTCTGGCAGTGGCAATCGCCTGCAGGCCGGCAACTCCCACACCGAGAATCACCACCTTCGCTGGCTTTGCCGAGCCCGCTGAAGTCATCATCAGGGGAATGAAACGGCCATAGTGATTTGCCGCCTCCAGCACTGCGCGATAACCCGCGATGTTGCTCTGCGAGGAGAGCGCGTCCATCGACTGGGCGCGGGAGATACGCGGTATCCGCTCCATGGAGAGGATGGTGACGTTCTTTGCCCACATGGCGCTGAAAACCTCATCGTCACCACAGGTCTCGGTAAGACCGATATAGATGGAACCCTCAGTGAGTCCGGCGACCTCAGCCTGGGTCGGCTTGCGCACCTTGACCACAATCCCCGTGGCCAAAGCAGTCTTGTTATCGACGATAGTTGCGCCTGCCGCTGTATAATCTGTATCCGTGAAATGGGCGGCAAGGCCGGCCCCGGCCTCAACCAGTATCTCGAAACCCTTGCCTGATAACTTTTTTACCGCATCAGGCGACAGGGCAACCCGCTTCTCTCCCGCTACTGATTCTTTCGCTACACCAATCTTCATGTTGTGCTCTTGCAGACCAAATTGGAGCCAAAAAGGCCCGGAAAGCGTGGGATTATGGTGCTTCCATATGTAATGCTCAAGTAGATCTTCAGTCCCTGTTTGATTTTTAGGTATTTTTTCAAAAACTCTGCATGATGAGCCGTAAAATAGTCATCACAGTTAAGAGTGGTCTGACCTCAAGCGCCCAGAAACATCATCACTGCATAAGCTGCCTCAGCGTAGCAATAGACTTCAGAAAACCAGATTCAGCATTAACATCATCACGACCAGAAACAGCAGGGTCATGATGCCACCCGCGCGCATGAAATCGGGCACCCGATAACCGGCTGGCCCCATGATCAATGCGTTCACCTGGTGAGTGGGAATCAGGAAGGAGTTGGAGGTGGCAATCGCCACGGTCAGGGCAAATACGGCTGGATTGGCGCCGACGCCGATCGCTATATTGACCGCCAACGGCACCAGCAGCACGGTCGCCCCGACATTCGACATCACCAACGTGAAGAAGGTCGCAAGCACCGCCACGGCGCCCTGAATAACCCAGATAGGCATATGGCCGACCACCGCCAGGGTCTGCTCGGCGATCCACTTGGCCGTGCCACTGGTCTCCACTGCAAGACCCAGAGGTATCAGGGAGGCGAGCAGGAAGACGGTTTTCCAACTGACCGCTTCGTAGGCCTCCTCGATCTTCAGTACGCCCGACAGAATCATGCCAATGGCGCCGGTCAGCAAGGCGATAGAGAGGCGAATATCGGTGAACAACACCAGGAACAGGGCGAGCCCAAAAAAGATACCGGCGGGCAACAATTTATGCGGGCGCAGTTCCTCGTGGGGGAACTCGGTGGTCACTACGACAAAATTGCGATCCTTCTCCAGACGGGCCAACACCTCCCAGGGGGTATGTACCACCAGGGTATCACCGGCCTGGAACGGCATGCTGCGGATATTGTCACCTTCGCGCAGGGTCTTCCCATTCCGATGCAGACCAATCATGGCCAGACCATAGGCCTTGCGTAAATGAAGATCCCGAGCGCTTTTGCCAAGAAGAGCCGATCCGGGAGGTATAACCACCTCTGCAATACCTGCCTTGGTGGCCGACAGGGATTCGGCAAACGTGCGTAACTCTTTACGGGGTTTCAGACCGCACTCATCAATACATTTTGCGAGATCTTTCGGGTCGGACACCACACCCAACACCATACCCGCCTTGAGTTTCATGTCACGGGCCACGGTGCCAGGGCCAAAGTGACTCGCCTCGCCGGAACATTTCGTCGCAATCACCCGTATCCGACGTCTCGATTCCCACTCGTCCAGCGGTTTACCTATCAGTCTGCTGTTGTCCTTTACCACGACTTCCGTCAAGGCGTAATCCACGCCATAGACCTCATGGATATACTGCATCGGATCAGATCCAGTCGTGCTGCTCTCGCTTTTCGTTTCGGGCAATATGAAGCGACCGGCCAGGACAAAATAGATGATGCCGGCGGCAACCAGAGCCAGACCCACCGGAGTAACCGAAAAAAGCCCCCAGGTCTCCATCTGCTGCTCAGGGGGCAACGCCTTATTCGAAGTAAGGATAAGGTCATTCAACAGAATCAATGGACTGGAGCCGACCATGGTCACGGTACCACCCAGGATGGCGCAGAAACCCATCGGCATCAGCAGACGGGACAAGGGCAGACCGGAACGGGCAGAGATGCGCGCCACCACCGGCAGAAACAGGGCGGCTGCACCCACGTTCTGCATAAAGGATGAAATGATCCCCACCGTGGCGGAGATGATCGGGATAATGCGCTTCTCGGTGGTACCCCCTGCCTTCAGAATAAGCACTGCCACCTTACTCATGATGCCCGTTTTATCCAGACCCGCACCGATGATCATCACCGCGATAATCGAGATCACTGCATTGGAGGCGAAACCGTCGAACAGGTGTTTGGTATCCACCAGACCCTGCTCCAATCCCATGAAGGGCGCCAGCAGTGAGGTCAAACCCAGCAGCACCATCACAGTGACTGCGGCGACATCCACCCCGACTACCTCGAAGGAAAACAGGTAGATTGTCAGCATCAGGATGGCGCTGACCCAGGCAATTTCGATACTCGGCACGACCATGGCCAGCAGCAGTGCGATAACCAGAAACACACTGGCCGCAACAATCTGCTTGAGTGAAGGCATCCCTGAACTGGTCACGGTTCTTTCTTCATCGGCGAGACTATTCATTGTTACCTTTATTCTTGGTGTTTGAATTTGTAGTTGAGTGGGGCGTCAAAGCAGACACTTTGGGAAGATGCACCCGTCATTTCCGACACTCACTGGTTTGGCGGATTTTTGACCTTTATCTTGAATAAGACAGGCTAAAGTAGTTACGGATGATTATCGAGCCTGCTTGTGGTACATAGTCACTTACCGGCAATCGAACTCATAGTGCCTGAGTGTAACTATCAGGGTATTCCAACGATCCTGACCACTGGAGACAACACCTTACCATGGAATACAGCATAAAATCGGGCGATATTACCAAACAACGCAGTGCCTGTCTGATTTTGGGGGTCTTCTCACAACGCCATCTATCCCCTCTGGCCCAGGAGGTTGACAAGGCCAGCAACGGGCTGCTGAGCAAGGTCCTCAAGCGTGGCGATATGAACGGTGACTCCAGCCAGCAACTCATGCTGTATGACGTACCCGGGATTCAGAGTGAAAGGGTCTTACTGGTGGGTCTGGGCAAACCCCGCGAACTCGATCTCAAGTCGTACCGCAAGAGAGTGGCAACTGCGATACGAAGCCTGAATGAGGGCCATGCCATCGAGGCGATCTGCGGTCTGACTGACCTGGAGATACAGGACGCCAATCTCTATCAGTGTGTACGTGATACCGTGATTGGCGCGGAAGAGGCCGTCTACCGCTTCGACAAGACCAAGAGCCAGGTAAAAAAGCCCCGTCGACCACTGAAACGCATGACCCTGTTCGTGAGTGACCGTCGACGCCTGAAAACCGCACAGAAGGCCCTCAACCATGGTCAGGCCATTGCCAATGGCATGAGCCTGTGCAAAAATCTCGCCAACCTGCCGGGCAATATCTGTACACCAAGTTATCTGGCCGAGCAGGCCCGTAAACTCGGCCGCAAAAGCAACAAGCTGAAGATCCAGGTGCTGGAAGAGAAACAGATGGAGAAGCTGGGCATGGGCGCCCTGCTCTCGGTCTCCCGCGGCAGCCGTCAACCCGCCAAGCTGATCATCATGGAGTACAACGGCGGTAAACCCACCACGAAACCCATCCTGCTGGTGGGCAAGGGATTGACCTTCGATGCCGGTGGCATTTCCCTCAAGCCGTCCGCCGCCATGGATGAGATGAAATACGACATGTGTGGCGGCGCCAGTGTGTTCGGCACCCTGCAGGCCTGCATGGAACTGGAGCTGCCCCTGAACCTTGTTGGGGTGGTCCCCTCCTCGGAAAACCTGCCGGATGGCGATGCCAACAAGCCCGGGGATGTCGTCACCAGCATGTCGGGGCAGACCATCGAAGTGCTCAACACCGATGCGGAGGGCCGCCTGATTCTCTGCGACGCCCTCACCTACAGTGAACGCTTCGAGCCCGCCGCGGTCATCGACATCGCCACCCTCACCGGCGCCTGTATCGTGGCCCTGGGTAATCAGGCATCCGGCCTGATGGCCAACCATGATGCCCTGGCCGAGGAGATTCTGAGCGCGGGCAGACATACGGGTGACAGGGCCTGGCAACTGCCACTTTGGGATGACTATCAGGAACAGCTCGACAGCAACTTTGCCGACATGGCCAACATCGGTGGCAAGGGGGCCGGCACCATCACCGCAGCCTGTTTCCTCTCCCGTTTCACGAAAAAATTCAAATGGGCCCATCTGGACATTGCCGGCACTGCCTGGCTCAGTGGCAAGGAGAAGGGCGCTACCGGCCGGCCGGTTCCGCTGCTCACCCAGTTCCTGCTGAAGCGTTGTGGTAAAAGCGAGTAATTCGTTATCAATAGTTGCTAAATTAATTGCATGCGGATCAGCGCGACCGTCGGCAGGAGGGAACCTGCCGTCGAGCGTACAGGGATGTATTCACAGCGTGTCGCGAAGGTCTGCATGCAATTATTTTCGGTACGATTAATATGACTCAGGTAGATTTCTATATCCTTGGTGAAAGGGCAGCGGGTAACCGCTACCTGTTGGCCTGCCGTCTCGCTGAAAAGATCTACCACCAAGGCCGCCGCATCTTCATCCATACGGTTTCCGTGGAAGAGGCAAGACACATGGACAGGCTGCTCTGGACCTTCCGTCAGGGCAGCTTCGTGCCTCATGCGATGCAGGAAAAGACCGATCCCTCGATGACCCCGGTCATCATTGGCTCCAATGGTGAGGCTGGCGAGGAACATGACGTAATGATCAACCTCGCGCCGGAGGTGCCCAACTTCTTCAGCCGCTTCGAGCGTGTCGCCGAATTGATCGACAAGGAACCCGAAATCAAGGCCGCCGGCCGTGCACGCTTCCGGTTCTATCGGGACCGGGGCTACCCACTTCACACCCACGACATAAACAAATGAGTAGAGAAGTTATAGAAACAGCGGACGAACAGGCCATCCCCCTGCTCGATGATGTGGTCGATCCTGATGAACTCGAATTCAGCGAGAGATTGCAGGATCCCGGTGGCCAGCAGATGCCTGATCCTCAGGCTATCCTCGAGGTCCTGCGCGAGGGAGTCGCCAATCAACTCATCCGTGACTTGCAACCCATCATCACCGTTGCGGTTGAAACCGCTGTCACCCAGGTGACGGAACAGGCCAGACAGCTACTACTCGACGAGTTGAATGGATCGCTGGAAAACCACATCCGCTCACTGATCGCAGCGGCGGTGGAGAGAGAGTTCATGACTAAGGAGTGATCCACATGACGCAGATCTTCCTGAATAGTTGCTAAACAGTTCATAGGATAGCCGACATGATTCTCCGCGGGTGTCGGTAGCAAGGCAAGGATTGTTCCATTCAATCCTATTGCATTTCCTCCATCTGCCGTGCATGGATGCACAAATGCAGCGATAGCAGGATGCTAATGAGCTGCCATGGAGGTCAGATGCTATCGTCAAGCCTACAGGGAAGTATTCACGGCGCCCCTCGGAGGAGCATGTCGGTTATCCAACGTTCGCATGAGTAGCAGCAAGAAATGGCAGTGTTCCTGAAACACCCCGGGAAAGGGTGTTTCAGGACATTGAAGGACAAAAAAGGTCTATCTATCTCTACCCCTTCCACTACCCACGATACGGCAGAGAGGATCTCTTCTACAGTTTACCCGGTCATTGCAGTCGATGAGTCCATCGCCATCGTTGTCCAGGCCGTCATCACAGATCTCGATATTGGTCGAGGTACTTCTACCCCCGCCGCCGCCACCACCACCACCGCCGGTCCGGCAGGCAGGATCACTCCGGCAGTCCAACCGGTCACTGCAATCGACCAGTCCGTCACCATCGTTATCTATGTCATCATCACAGATCTCGCTGCTTGGAGGTGGAGGTTCCACCTGCCCCTCGTTAGCCAGCAGATAGATATCCTTATCATAACTCGTAATAGTCACATCATCATTTACGTCCTCGGGCACCAGTTCGTTATATCCGCTGACCACGATGGCCTCACCCGCTTTGCTAAGGGCCGAGAACTGCATCCAATCAACGACTTTTTTGGCTACACCCGTACCCTCAGTCTCCACCTGATAGATATCATCACTACTGGTGAAGGAGATAAGATTGCCATCGTCGCTGATCGCGGGACGGTTACCGCCACTCTCCAAATAGCTGGACAGATTGACCGTCTCCCCGCTTTCGCGATAATGGACGAATACATCCCAGATGTAACCATTCTGATCCGAGGCTGCCAGATTGGTCGCGCCACTGGCGAAGACGATACGCTTACCTTCGGCGTCGATCACCGGATTGCTGGAATTACCGTTGGCCTCGCCACCGTCGCTGGCCACACTGACACGTTGCATAGCGCCGGTTTCACGGTGCCACAGATAGATATCCGCTACGCCATTGTTATCTTCTACACCGAGATTGTCGGCATCAGAGGTAAATGCGACATATTCGCCATCCGCGCTGATCGAGGGCGCCCAGCTGTCGTCATTTGCGATGGCGCCATCGGGAGCGATGCTGATGACCTCGGTGGTTCCCTGTTCACGGTCATGTATAAACACGTCGATAGAATCGGACAGATCACCCTCGTAAAAGTTATCCGCATAGCTGGCGAACACCACATAGCGTCCATCCGCGCTGATGGTGGGATGGCTGGAGTAACTCGAGTATTCACAGCCATTACAGTAATCTGGCCATCCGCAGGGGCATCCACAACCTTCCGATCCGTCACTCGCCAGGCTCACCCGTTCCAGTCCGTTTTCGGAGTAGACGAAGATATCCGCCGACCCATTGGTGTCATTTTCCACCAGATACCCATTGGTGGACAAGAAGGTGGTGAATTTGCCATCAGGGGTGATTGCGGCCTCCCCCTGAACCGAAGAGCCACTGAATAGATTGGGGATACAAGTGAGCATGCTGGTCGTGGCGTTTTCCCGATCACGCAGATAAACGTTCCAACTAGAGGTGTTACACTCTGCTTGGTCCGTCAGATTATCCGCCAAGGAGGAGAAGACAACAAAGCGCCCTTCCGCACTGACAGCCTCCTGACGGATCTCAGATAAATGATTGCCCGCCAGACCATCAATCCCGATACTGATCAATTCTGCCTTTGTATCCGCGGCGGAAGTGATACCCAATGGCAGGAGTGTGCCTGCCGCGGTGACTACCGCAAAATAAAAAATAGCTAGCCAGGTTGGTCGATATTTTTTGTATGATGTATTTTTCATGAAAACTTCCCTCACAATTGAACGATCTGGGATAACATCTGCTCTACGAATGCGGAGTAGTCAGTGGCTTTCGGGGCCTAGCACGACCACACGGGAGCACGGGTGTTCATCCCAGAACTCTGAGTGGCCCTGTCTGTTAACAAAACGTTTAAATCAAATGGATGCTATTTCTTATTGATTTGACCATCACGCCGATCAGAAAAGTTTTGACAGGGACCTAACACCCTATGGAATATTAGAATATTTCTCTATTAACAACCGGTCAAGCAGTAAACTTGACCTGCAGCAATGGAGATAGAAAAAAACCTCACGAATAGTTTAGAAAAGGCTATGTCTGCGTTAAGTGTTGGAACAAATCTAACCTCTTGATTTTTCAC
>CBDVCD010000084.1:0-11917 GCA_965372385.1 uncultured Gammaproteobacteria bacterium
TTGCCCTACACCACCACAAGCGCACCCTTCACGGTGTTCAACTGAGGATTCTAGGTTGAAAGATCTCTGAAAGACTTGATGATCCGCTCTCTGAACAGAAGCTGCTCGCAATAGGCTTATTCAATCAATCCGCAGCTGGTGAATAGTTGGTATCTTTTGGGTTGATGAAGATAAACTGTTTTTCACCATCATCCAATTCCGCGTAATCCATGGTGGTTTCGTCCAGCAGTGGCATCTGTTCCGGCTCCATGACGATGGAGACTCCTTCAGAATTAAACTGAATATCATCCTCCTTGACTTCATCAAAACCCATCAGATAGTCGAAGGTGCCATCCTCCTTCTGACGTGCCGCAAATCGCAGGGCCATGCCTTCCGTACCACCCTGCTTTGCGGCCTCATGAACCTGTTCCGCCGCTTGAGGTGTCAGTTTAAACATCGATGCTCCCGTCTTCACCCTAGAGGTGTTTTTGTATTATCGGCTACCACATGAGCCAGAAATCTGTCCACCCAACCGTGACTACCGACGCTGCGTCTGTGGGCATAGCTGGCCAGCAGGTTTTTATAGACATAACCGTCATGCCGGCCATCAATGCCCGTTCCCCTAACCACATCATAGGCGAAGTCGGCCATGTCAACGTCCAATCCCTCGAGCGACGAGTAGTGAAACTCATGCGCGCTGATCTTCTCCGCTGGAGGAGACTCAGAATCATTTAACCAAAGACTCTGCGCCGTCTCCCTCAGCTGAACATAGCCACGGCCTTGTGGTTTGACATGCATTACCGCATCAGCCGGAATGACCCCTACCATTTTACATTTTTTTTCTCCCCAGGTCAGACTTCTTGAGAGATAGATCAGACCACCACACTCAGCATAGACCGGACCTCCTGCTTCAATAAAACCTGCAATATCCGTCATCAGCGAGCTGTTCTGCTGCAACTCCCGCATGGCTGTCTCAGGGAATCCCCCACCCAGAAAAAGACCATCGATTGGCGGGAGTTCAGGATCTTTCAGGGAATCAAAGGAAATCAATTCGACACCTAACTCCCGCATCCTGTCCAGGTCATCCGGATAGTAGAAACCAAAGGCCTGGTCTTTTGCATAGCCAACCCTGACTCCACTGTATGGCTTTTCACCAACAACAGTTTTCCCAGGTTTGAACTCCTGGGCATGACCGGCAATTGATAAAATCGACTCGAGATCGATCTGCTCTCGAACCCTAGCAGCGAGGGCCTGAATCACCCGCTCAGACTGATCCTGCTCATTGCTGGGAATCAGCCCAAGGTGGCGCTCGTCAATATTGATGGCCGGATCGGCATGCACGGCGCCAAGCACCTTCAAGTCCGTGTAATGTTCGATAACCTGAAGCAATTTTGATTCATGTCGTGTGCCAGCTACCTGATTCAGGATTACACCGGCGATATCGATATTATTGTCGAATGCCTGATAACCCAGCAGTAGCGGGGCAATACCCCGCGTCATGCCCTTGGTATTGATCACTAACACGACTGGAACATTCAGTAAGGCAGCCAGGGCGGCATTGCTGTTTGATCCCTCCACATCGAGCCCATCGAATAGACCCAGGTTACCTTCGATCAGACCGAGTTGGCTGCCCGCCATGTGACGAGCATAGAGATCCTGAATCTCATCATGGGTTTGGGTATAGAAATCGAGATTGTAGCAGGACCTGCCCGTAGCGGATGTCAACCAGAGTGGATCGATATAATCCGGGCCTTTCTTGAATGGCTGCACAATGAGTCCGCTATCACTGAACGACCGAGCGAGGCCGATGGATAGGGTTGTTTTGCCTGATGATTTATGTGCCGCGGAAATATAGATGGACGGCATTCTAGTGCTCCGTCAAGGTTGTCCTAAAATGCAAAAATCCACCATCAGCCATGCTGATGGTGGATTTTTCAGTCTGCTGTGAAGTGGTTGGCTGTCAGGCCTCCTGATTCGGATCCTCCAACGTCTCTGGGAATACCTTGAACATACGTGCGCCAATGGCAACCATGGTCATAGCCACAGCTATACCACCTACGCCCAAGGCAGCCTCAGGGAAGGTTGGGACATAGCTAGTGACAACGCCATCATAGAAACTGCTTTCCAGCACCTCCTTACCCGGGAAGATATTCATCGGATAGGCCTGACCACCAATGACGATTACATAAACTTGAGAGAATCCACCAATCAATACTGCAATTGAGGCTACGGCAATTGCCCAACGGGACTTATCGAATGCCGGAGAGTAGATCAGGAACAACGGCAGCACACCACCGATCAATACCTGGCCGAACCAGAACAACTTGGTATAGATACCCCCGTCCAGCAGAATGAAGCGCTCGATCCCGTGGTGCTGCGTGGCATAGAGATTGGTCAGGTTGTAGACCAGGGTAAAGTAGAGCACCGCACCCACGAATACACCCAGCAGGTTTTTCAACTTGGTAAGTCGCAGTTCGCCAATCTGACGATCACTCCATAAATAGGCTGCAATCAGGGTGATAATGAAAAAAGCCAAGCCAAAACTGAAGGACATGATGACGAACATCGGCGCCATAATGGCGGCGTCATAAGCCTCTCTGGCAACCAGAAAACCAAAAATGGAACCCGTACCCGTGGTCAGGGCGATACGCCAGAAGAACGCCATAAAACCGAGCGGACGATAGAATTTGCTCACACTCCGATCCATCATGGTCCAGAGGTAGACACCAACGATGGCGAAAAAGCCCGAATAGAGGATGATGTTCCAGGCAAAGATCGACTTGAAGTTATATTCAGTCATGGCGACGATCAGCCGATCCGGCCTGCCCAGATCGAGTAACA
The DNA here is from genome assembly GCA_965372385.1 of uncultured Gammaproteobacteria bacterium. Taxonomy (GTDB): domain Bacteria; phylum Pseudomonadota; class Gammaproteobacteria; order Chromatiales; family Chromatiaceae; genus JASJBU01. The sequence continues at coordinate 2,821 of CBDVCD010000084.1, forward strand.
GGACCATCAGACCACCCGCCAGCAGACCTATCGCTAACAGACTTGAGTAGCGGCCGAGCGGTTTATACATCGGGCCACCAAATACCGAGCCTATCGAAGCCACGTTCAAGGCGCCAGAGGCTGCCACAATCAGAAAGATTGCGAATACATGCGGTAGTCCCCAGACGATCTGGTTTGACATGCCGGTGACCCAGTGGCCGTTGTGCTCCATATAGAAGGCAGCGCCCAAACCGATCATGACAAAAGTGCCCAACAGGGCTAGGCCCATCCAAAAGCGTACCGGAGTACCGCAGTAGAGCTCTCGATAGTACATCTTGCTCATCTTTTCCAAGCTCCCTACTTAATCACAAGTTGAGGTAGCGGACGCCGGTATTCAGCTCCAGGTCTGCCCTTATTTGCGTAGAATTATTGCTCTTCAGTACTTGACTGATCTCACTATTGGGATCGTGCAAGTCACCAAAAACGATCGCTGCATGACCCTCTTTCTGGCAGGCATCCTGACAGGCTGTGGTTGTCTGGCCAGCATCGATTCGATGCACGCACAGCGTACAGGATTCAACGCAACCTTTGCCGCGCGGGGCACTCACTGCCTGATCCTGCAAGGCCTCATGCACAAAAGAACGGGCCTTGTAGGGACAGGCCATCATGCAATAGCGGCAACCAATGCAGCGGTGCCGGTCCACCAGCACGATCCCGTCCGCTCGTTTGAATGAGGCATTGGTCGGACAGACATCGACACAAGGTGGGAATTCGCAGTGCTGACACATCATGACCATGCGGTTGATATGACCGGACTGCTTGTCTTTCAGTTTGACGGTGCGTATCCACTGCGCATCGGTCTCAGGACGACCTAAACTTTTCAGGTTGTGCTCATCGTTACAGGCATCGACACAGGCGCTACAGCCGTCAGCACACTTGTTGGTATCAACCACCATCCCCCAGCGTTTTTCACTGGATGCTCCGGTGTTAGCCTGCTCGTTTCCCGCCACCGCGTGGAGTATCACACCAGGTGCGACGGTAGCCGCACCAGCAGCTGCAATAGCACCACCAATGAAATGTCTACGCTTCATACTCGGCTGGTCACTCTTTTGCTTCATGATCAGTCTCTCTTCTCAGGGGTAGTGCGATGGCATTGAAAGCACGGCGGGTTGACTGCGACATAGGCATGACAACTCTGACAGAACTGCCCTTCACTATCCACAGGGGCATATTCCCCAGAATCACTCGCGGCGGAGTGGCAGCCGATGCATTCAGACAGACTGAATTTACCGCTACGGTCACCGTCTATTACCGTATCGTCTCTGCCATGCTTCATATAGTCCATGTGGTTGCGACGAATATCATCGGTTTCCGCTACACACGACGTCAAAGAAGCCGCTTTCGAACCTTTTGTAACATAAGTGCTTTCCGCCATGACCTGCATTGCAGGAATCGTCAACACGACCCCTGCAAGCAGGCCTGCGATACACCTTCTGCTGAAGAAAGAACTACGCATCTCAGCTCCTATTCACCAAGCCCCATTTCGATATAGCCGGTCGGGCAGACATCGGCGCAAACGTGACAACCGATGCACTTGAAATAATCAGTGTCTACATAACGACCTGTGGTGGAGTCGGTTTTCTTGACCCGGAAAACCGCATCCTGGGGACAGAAGATCACACAGTTATCGCACTCGAAGCACATGCCGCAACTCATACAGCGCTTGGTCTCGGCAACCATCTGTTCATCGCTGAAAGGTATCAGACGCTCGTGGAAATGACCCAACACCTCATCTGCCGTGGGGACGTCTTCAGCACGCTTGTTGCGCGGGGTAAACTCGAAATGCCCCAGGAACAGATCAGATGAGGGTATGACCGATTGTGCGGAGCGATCCTCATAATTGTGTACCGCATACTTGGCATCCGCAGTACCGCGCATGTCACCCTCGCTGGAATCAAAATGCTCTGGATCCATATGGGCTTCATGCAGCTTGTTCAGCAGATTGAAGTGGTGAACATCGACCTTCGGCCGCTTCTTCTGCTCCTCGTGATTGAGGTAGTGATCGATACTGTCCGCGGCAATCGAAGCCTGTCCGATGGCGGTGGTCAGCAGGTGTGGGCGCACGATGTCGCCCGCTACGAAGTGACCAGCCTTACCGGGGACCTGGTAGAATTTATCCGCATCTATCAGGTTGCGATCATTGGCCAGTGCTTCAAGCCCGGTCATATCGCCACCCTGACCGATAGCCGCCACGATCAAATCCGCTTCCAACACCCGCTCGGTGCCTTCCGTGGGGATTGGGGTCATGCCGTCCATGGTGCAGTCACAGATCCGCAGAGCGGTTGCACGACCGTCCTCACCCTTGATGACTTCGAGAGGCATCACACCATCCAGGATGGTCACGCCCTCAGTGGTTGCATCCATGATTTCATGCTCCGCGGCCATCATCTCGTCTTTAACGAACAGTGAGGTCAGGGTAACGTCAGAGCCCTGAGCGGCGGCCGTCATGGCAGTATCGTGAGCAACGAAGCCATCACGCACAACCAGTTCCGGGTGATCGGTCGGGTTCTCCTGCTGCACATGGCCGAGACGGCGGGCAACGGAAACCACGTCGATAGAGGTGTCGCCACCACCGATACAGATCACCTTATCCGCGGTGACTTTCATGCGACCTTCATTGAAGGCCTTCAGGAAGGCCACACCGGAAACGCAGTTTGGGGTGCCTTCCCAACCGGGAACCGGCAGACCACGACCTGACCAGCAACCCAGCGCCCACAGCACGGAGTCAAACTCTTTTTCGACATCTTCCATGGAGATATCACGACCTACACGGGTCTGCATGCGTTGCTCGACACCCATATCCATAATGCGTTGGATTTCACTGTCGAGTTTATCCCGGGGAATACGATAACCGGGGATGCCGTAGCGCATCATACCGCCAAGCCCTTCGTTCTCGTCGAAGATTGTGACCGCGTGGCCCTTGCGACGTAATTGATAGGCAGCCGCCATACCGGCAGGACCACCGCCAACCACGGCTACCTTTTTACCGGTATCCGGGCCTGCCTCGTACTTGAAACCCTTTTCGATTGCGGTGTCGCCGATATACTGCTCCACCGAGTTGATACCGACATAGTCTTCCACGTCATTCCGGTTACAGCCATCCTGACAGGGTGCGGGGCAGACACGGCCCATCATCGACGGGAATGGATTGGCGTCAGTAGAGCGACGGAACATGTATTCGTCACGATCCAACCCTTCAGGTGGCTTCTCCTCGCCACGGCCAATTGCCAGCCAGCCACGGATATCCTCACCTGAAGGACAACTACCCTGACACGGAGGGGTTTTGTGCACATAGGTTGGACATTTGTGAGAGGTATCCTCCTTAAAAATCATATCACTCCAGTCATCCCACTGGTTGTCACCCTCTTCAAAGCGGCGCCAGGTGAGGTCTTTGTTCATCTCTTCGCTAGGAGTTGCCATTTTTTGTCTCCAATAACTGTTTGATCTTGGTCGTTCTGCTAATTTGTGCAGTCGATATAATTGAATGCTAAGCCAGGTTGCTATTCATCATCTTCGCCATAGCCCGGTGCGTCTTCGGGAGCCGTCTTCCGGTTCAGGATAATTGCATTGCTCACCAATTGATGAACACTGACAATATTGAACATATCTAGCCCGTAATAAGGAAACACCTTGGTGAACTGGCTCTTACAGATCGCGCAGATCGCAGCCAGATGAGTCACCCCCTTCTCTGCCATGACATTCTTGAAAGCCGTCATGCGGGGTTGTGCACCCTTCACACGTACTTCCATCAGGTCGTCGGTGAGCAGCCCACCACCGCCTCCGCAACAGAAGGTGCGCTCATGGATCGTGTCCCACTCCATGTCATGGTAGTTGTTGACTACCGCCTTGATGACATTTCTGGGTATTTCGAATTGACCGCCAGGTGTGGGGCCCATACGGGATGCACGCGCTACATTGCAAGAGTCATGGAAGGTGATCGACATATCGTCGTTTTCCGATTTGTCGAACTCAAACGTACCTTTCTGCATCTCATTCCAGGTAAATTCACAGATATGCTGCGGTACCGGATAATCGGGATCCAGAAAATCAAAGGGGCCCGCCAGGGTGTGCAGAAAGCTGTAGGCGATGCGCCAGGCATGTCCACACTCACCAAACACGATACGCTTGACCCCCAGTTCCAGGGCAGCCTCTCTGATGCGCAGTGAAACCCGACGCATATTCTCGTAACTACCGATAAACATACCGAAGTTGCCAGCCTCTGAGGCCTTGGTGCTCAGGGTCCAGCTCACACCCGCCTCATGGAACACCTTGCCGTAGCCGATCAGGCCGTCGACATGGGGCTCGGCGAAGAAGTCCGCCGAGGGGGTCACCAGCAGGATATCGACGCCCTTTTTATCCAGGGGATACTTGACCGCAACCTCGTCGTCTTCGAAGACGTCCTCTTCCAAACCTTCCAGGGTATTTAATATCGCAGGCCCTGGCAGACCCAGGTTGTTACCGATCTTATGCACCTTGGCAATGATTTCGTTGCAATACTTCTGTCCTACGCCAATGCTGTCCATGATCTCACGCGCCGCCATGGAGATTTCAGCGGTATCTATCCCGTATGGACAAAATACCGAACATCTCCGACATTGCGAACACTGATGAAAATAGTTGTACCAGTCGTCCAGCACTTCGTCGGTCAGATCCGCTGCACCCACCAGTTTGGGAAAGTATTTACCCGCAAAGGTGAAGTAACGGCGATAGACCTTCCTGAGAAGATCTTGCCGGCCAACCGGCATGTTCTTTGGATCTTTGGTGCCAAGGAAGTAGTGGCACTTGTCAGTGCAGGAACCACACTTCACACAGGCATCAAGATAAACCTGGAATGAGCGGTACCGGCTCAACAGATCGCCCATCTTTGCGATGGCGACATCTTGCCAGTTGTCCACTTTCTCACCGGGAAAACCCAGCGGTTCCTGGTGTTCAGGTTTGGCCACGAAGCACTTTATGTGCGACATCGTGCCTTCAACTAACTTCGGAACCTCAATAATTTCTTTGAGTTTCGGTGTTTCGAATGATGCAGCTTTAGCCATTTGCAGCCCTCATCGGCCAAGCGGTTGATTAGGATTCTTCAAATTTCTTAGCCCAAGGTGCCAAATGCCTCTGCTCACGAGGATTATCCACCTGATTTCTTGACGGGCTAAAGAAGATACCTGGAATGTGTAGCAGTTTGCTGAAAGGCAAAAGCAGCATCAGCACCGCGACCATTGTCAGGTGGAGCAACAATATGGGATCCATCGGCAGGTCACCACCACTGAAGATCCAGAATCCGGTAAAGAAATTCTTAACCATGACAATGTCGGTATGCACAACAAAGGTCATCATCAGCCCGCTTGAACCAATGACGATCAGCAGTAACAGCCAGAGAAAATCGGAAGGTGCAGAGATGTAGCGCACTCTGTCGACTAACACTCGTCTCGCCAATAGACCCAGCAGGCCAACGACCATGGCAAAGGCAGCGTATTTACCAAACGGTTGAATCAGCTCAATGGGCAGCCAGACAGGATCTATGAAGTAGCGAACATGGCGAAGCAGGACCAGAAACAGGCCCATATGGAACATCCAGGAAAATATCCAGGTCCATTTTGTGCTCTTGAAGAGACTCTCGAAGAACACCACTTCGCGGAACATACGGAGTACCACACCGGTCTGTGTAACAGGCGCCGGAGTAGTTGGAATCTTTAATGGTGCAGGTGTTTTGGCATACTGGGCGATTTTACGCGCCAGGCCAATTACCAGAACGAGTGTCGCTACGATAAACAGCAACGCGTAGACAGTTGACATGTTCCTGCGGTCCTCTGGGGTCGATGGCTTCTGACCGGAAGGCAAATTGCCTTCCGATCACATTGGTACTGCTTAGATGCAGCCGGTCGGCTTGGGAAGACCTGCAAAGCGGCAGGCCTGCTTGCCCGGACCATAGGGGAATAGGGAGTAGAGATACTTGGAGTTACCCTTCTCTTTACCCAGTCTTTTACCAACCGCTTTGGTCAGCACACGCACTGCCGGGGCAATCTGGTACTCTTCATAGTATTCACGCAGGAAGTTGATGATTTCCCAGTGTTCTTCGCTCAGTTCCAGGTCATCTTCCTTGGCCATGACATCCGCAATACCGGGCACCCATTCGCTCAGGTTAACCAGATAGCCTTCTTCATCAGTCTCAAAGGTCTTACCATCTACTTCGATAGGCATAGTATTTCTCCAATAATTGAATTAAATGTTTGTTCAGTTGATCAAGATCAGACCCAGGCCTGAACCTTGTCGTTTCCAGCCGCCATGCTGACAAATTCGGCATAGTCAACAATTTCAATGCCATCGGCGAGTTTGTCTTCGGCAATACCACGCGCCTTCATATCAGGACCAAGAACACAAAATTTGACGCCGTTTACAGCGCTCATTTTATCGGCGATAGCAGTACCTTTGATTGCTCCATAGACAGCATCCTCGTACATCAGGACGGAACTGCCCTCTTTGACATAACCAAGGCAACTATCCAGTGAACTTTTCTCAAAGGGCGATTTATTGACTGTATGTAGGGTACTCATGCGCTTAACTCCGCCTTAGAAACTGAAGTGGACGTCTTGCTCGTCCATGATGCCGGCCAGTTCAGCACGACTCACCACACGAATCGAATCCTTCTCAGCCCAGTCATCATCTTCATCTTCGTAGGTCAAAGGCATCAGATCCTCAAGTGTCAGACCACGCTCTTCCAGAGACTCCTTCTCAACATAGAGCTTGGTGACATCGTAGTCCCCAAGGGCCTTATAGGTCGGAGAGAAATTCTTCATCTCAATCCCCGACGTATCCTGACCTTTGAGCAGCTGATATACGCCATCATCGAGGAAGGCCAGACTGACATCCTGGTCAAATGCAGCACCTATCAGGACAACTTCCAGCGACTCCCAGGCATAGATGGTCCCGTAGGGAGCCCGCCGGTTGAGATACATGAACTTTTTAATAATTTCAGACATGATTCAACCTCTTACCTCAATCACCGAAAACCATGAGACGATCGGACTGAATGCCTGCTTCGACCAACTGACCGAGACCGGAAATCCGGAAACCGTCAGCGATGTTCTGCGCACTCTTACCGTTACGTTGCATTTCACCCTCATCGACGATCCCGCGGCGCTGTGCCGCCGCGACGCAGACCACCATATCGAGATCGTGTGCCTTAGCCAGTTCGGACCAGCGGTTGACCACGTTCCGATCATCCTGCGGAGGGGTTGTCAGATTGGTGCCGTTGTTGACACCATCATGATAGAAAAAGACACGCATGATTTCGTGTCCGGCATCCAGCGCCGCCTTAGCGAACTGATATGCAGAATCAGTTGCCTGATGCTGATACGGGCCTTCATTTACCTGGATCGCAAATTTCATCAGTTAAAACCTTTCTGTTGAAAACTCAAGCGTTAAGCCGATTTAGAAACGGATGTGCGCAGAAGCGTTCAGATTGCTACGACCACCACGCCAGTTATCGATGTGGTATTTGGTGAAAGGCAGTCCGGTCTTCTCGAAGAACTTCGGCCAGCCGATACGCTCAGCCCACTCACCGATGCGTTCCCAATCTTTCGCGTCTTCCTTGTAGGCATTCAGGATCTGCATGACGACCTTGGAGACCTCAGGCCAGCGCGGCGGATTGTTCGGTACGCCGGAGGCGACCAGCTTGTGGAAGGTCGGCTTGGAACGGGCATTGGAGTTCTTGCCACCCACCCAGATCGCGAACCTGGAGTGTTCCGGATCGTTGATCTGCATCGGCGGACAAGGTGGGAAGCAGGCACCACAGCAGATGCACTTCTTCTCGTCTACTTCCAGGGAAGGCTTGCCATTGACCATCGCGGGACGGATGGCGGCAACCGGGCAGCGCGCCACAACCGTAGGACGCTCACACACATTACCAACTTGATCGTGATCGATCTTGGGTGGCTTGGTGTGCTGAATATTGATCGCGATATCACCCTGACCACCGCAGTTGATCTGGCAACAGGAGGTCGTCATATGGACACGGTTGGGCATCTCCTCATGGGTGAACTCATGGTGAAGATCGTCCATCAGCGCCTTAACGGCACCGGAGGCATCTGTACCTGGAATGTCGCAGTGCAACCAACCCTGGGTATGAGAGATCATGGAGACCGAGTTACCGGTACCACCAATCGGGAAACCTTCGGATTCCAGCTTGTCGATCAGCGGTTGAACCTTGGATTCCTCACTCACCATGAACTCAATGTTGGAACGAATGGTGAAGCGGACAAAGCCCTCAGCGAACTCATCAGCGATATCCATCAGCTTGCGGATGGTATACACATCCATCTGGCGCTGGGTGCCAGCGCGAACAGTCCAGATGTTGTCACCGCTCTTGGCGACGTGATGCAGAACGCCGGGGCGCGGACGCTCGTGCCAGGCCCATTGGCCATAGTTCTTCTTGAGGACGGGGTGTAAGTAGGGCTCCATCTCTGGAACGCCACTCTCGATCGGCATACGAGGTTCCGACATGCTTACCTCCTAATAAATAGGGTATTTGATTCGTTTTAAGGGGCAACCGGGCAAGCCCGGCGCCCCCATTCAATCTGCCTTATGCAAGGCAGCCAGATAGATTACTTAAGCCTGACGCTCAGCCCACTTGGCGGCTTCCTCGTCCCAGTCATCGGAGCGGAAGTAGGGATTGCTGCGTGGACTGCTAATCATATTCGGATCGACCTCGAGACCGACACCTTCCAGGAAGTTGACCAGACCGATACGCTCGATCATCTCACCGGTCCGCTCGTGCTCCAGCGCGTTCTCAGCGAAGAAGTCGAGGATCTCGGTAGCCAGCTCCTCCAGCCATTCGTAGTCCTCGTCGGTCTCCAGCTTGTGGAAAGGCACAATCACAGTGCCCATCAGGTCGCCGATTTTCAGGGTACGCTTCCCACCGCAGAGCAGGGTTACACCCTTATCGTCACCAGGAGAGAGGGCCTTGGTCATGACGTTGATGCAGTGCATGCAACGCACACAGGATGGGTTGTCCACCGCCAGGGTGTCGTCATCGTTCAGTGACAGGGCCTGAGTCGGGCAACGG
>CBDVCD010000085.1:0-11880 GCA_965372385.1 uncultured Gammaproteobacteria bacterium
TCAAACCCGCACACCGGTGGGCCGTCATACTCGCCGTGGTCATCCTGTTGCTCGGCGCCGCGCTGTTGCTGATATGGCGCACCATGACGGTCCAAGCAGAGCTTGCCGAGCAGCACGAGAAGCTGTTGGCGGAGGTGGTGAGTGGGGCTGGCCAGGCGATCGCGGCGCAACTGCGCGAGCTGCAACGTGGCGTTACCCTGCTGGCGGAAGACAACGAGGCCCTGATCCGTGAGCTGGCCGCAAACCCCGACGATATGGATCTGTATAACAGGCTGAACGGACGGATCGAGCGGGTCTTCCCGGAAGCCTTCTCATTTACCCTGGCGAATGCCCAGGGTGAACCCTTGCTGGAGGACCTCGAAGGCCTGGTCGGGGAGGTCTGCCGGGAGGAGATTAGCCATTTTTCCCAGCATTCACGCTCCCCGGAGCCTCAGGTTCACCCTAATCCGTTGGGTTATCACTTCGATACCATGCATCCAATCCTGCTGAGGGAAGGGGTTGACGGTATCTTCTTCGTCAGCTTTGGCGCCGAAATCCTCGCCAGTATCCTCGCCAAGCATGGCCTGCCCGGTCACGCCCTGTTTCTCGAAAACCGCGCAGTCCCGGGTCTGATCGAGGTCGCTGAAGAGGGTGCGCGTGATGCGCTGCAGCGCGAGATTTGGCTCAGCCCCGAGGAGCAGAATCGGATCATCTACCGTTATCCGTTGGATGAGACCCATTGGGACGTCATTGCGGTCCAGAGCCGCGCGGCGGCGACATCCCCGGGCTGGCGGCTTTGGCAGCAGACCGGGTGGGCATTGGGTGTTCTCGGGATCATCGGCATCGCTACCTTGATTGTTATCCGTCGCTCCCAGCTCAGCGTTGAGTCCAGCGCATTAAGCCTTGAAAAGCAGCAAAGGTGTTTGCGGGCGATCGTGGAAACGGTCGCCGAGGCCATCATCACGATCGACCAGCGGGGCGTGATCCAGACCTTCAATCCCGCGGCGCTACGTACCTTCGGTTACCGGGCCTCCGAGGTGATCGGTCAGAACGTACGCATGCTGATGCCGGAGCCGTACCACAGCGAGCATGACGGCTACCTCGCCCACTACCTGTCTACCGGCGAGAGGCGGATAATCGGAAAAGGCCTGGAGGTGACGGGGCGGAGAAAAGACGGCTCCAGCTTTCCCATGGAGCTTGCGGTCAATGATTCCCTGGTCGGTGGGCAACACTTATTTACCGCCGCGATTCGTGACATCACTGAGCGTAAGCAGATCGACCAAATGAAGAATGAGTTCATCTCGATCGTCAGCCATGAGCTGCGCACACCCCTCACCTCCATCCGCGGCTCGCTGGGATTGATCGCCGGCGGCGCCATTGGGGAGATTCCCCCACAAGCCAAGCAGCTGATCGATATTGCATCGAACAACAGCGAGCGGCTGGTGCGGCTGATCAACGACATCCTCGACATCGAGAAGATCGAGTCTGGCAAGATGCAGTTCGAGATGAAACCCCAGCGGCTGCTGCCCCTGGTCGAACAGGCCATTGAATCGAGTCACGGCTTGGCGGTGCAGCACGGGGTCGGCATCGAGCTCGAATCGGACCCGGCTGATCTCTCGGCCAAGCTGGATGCGGAGCGCATCACCCAGGTGCTGCTGAACCTGCTCTCCAACGCAGTGAAGTTCTCTCCCCATGAAGCTAAAGTGCGGGTCAGTATCAATCGGACGGAGAACGGCGTGCGGGTCGCCGTCAGCGACTCCGGGCGGGGTATTCCCGAGGAGTTCCGTGGCCGCGTCTTCGAGAAGTTCGCCCAGGCCGATGCATCCGACGGTCGCCAGAAAGGTGGATCGGGGCTTGGTCTCAGCATCTGCAAGGCGATCATTCAAGAACATGGCGGGGAGATCGGCTTCGACTCACAACCAGGAGAGGGCAGTACCTTTTACATTGAGCTACCGCAGGTCGAGGAACTGACCCAGGTCATCACATTGCCGTTGGGGCAGTTCCCGCGGCATCGCGGTGCGCGCCTGCTGGTCTGCGAGGACGACGCGGACGTGGCAACCCTGATTCGACTGATGCTGGAACAGGACGGCTACCAGGTTGATATAGCCCAGGATGTTCCCCAGGCCCGACAAATGATCGCTGAGACCTCCTATGACGCAGTCACCATGGATCTCGCCTTGCCAGGGGAAGACGGTCTCTCCTTCATCCGCGAATTGCAGCAAAAAGATGCAACTCGCGATCTGCCAATCGTGGTCCTCTCGGCGAAGGCCGAGCAGGGAAAGGATGAATTGAGAGGAACCGCCGTGGGTGTCGTAGACTGGTTAAACAAGCCCATCGACCAGAGCTGCCTGCTTTCGGTGCTCAGACGGGCCACCGGTGAGATGACGCCAAACATCCTCTACGTGGAAGATGATGACGATTTGGCCATGGTGATCTCTGGCATCCTGGGGAATGAATGTCATATCAGCCACGCCAAGTCGTTAAGAGATGCCGAGCATTGGCTTGGCCAAGAGCGGTTCGATCTGATCATACTCGACTTGGGCCTGCCCGACGGATCGGGGCTGAGCCTGTTGCCCATCATCAACGGCATCGATAATCCACCGCCAATCCTGGTCTTCTCGGCCCATGAACTCTCTCCCGAGGTGGCGGATGGGGTCAGTAGCGCGCTGATCAAATCGCGGACCGACAACTTTACCCTCCTGCGGACGGTGAATACGCTGCTCGACTCAGTGGGGCGAGGCGGCAAGCGGGCAAGGGGAAACAAGTTGTAGGATTGTGCTGAGCAGAGCAAGGCGCTGCTCCTACAAGGCTTTTTTTACAGCCTCCGACGGCAACAGGCAGGTACTGAGTTATTGGTCCCCGGAAATGCCCAGTTTGCTCAGCTGGCGGTAAAAGGTGGCGCGGCTGATGCCAAGCAGCTTGGCCGCCTGGGTGCGATTGCCCCCAGTCTGCTCCAGGGCAGCCAGCATCCGGCCAGTCTCATCGCCATCGGCGGGGAGGGCGGTTGGCTCCGTCTCGATAGCGTTTGGGCTGGTCGCTGGGGTCAGGCCGATTTCCGGTGGCAGATCATCGGGATGGATCTGTTCGCCATGGCAGTGGATCACCGCATAGTCGATGGCCGCCTTCAATTCGCGGACATTGCCAGGCCAGTCGTAGTGCCGCAGGCATTGCATGGCTTCAGCGCTGAAGCGAGGGTGGGTCTGGCCGGAGACCTGGTAACTGTCGCGGAGGAAACCCTCCGCCAGCAGCGGGATATCCCCCTCACGCTCACGCAGGGCCGGCACATAAACCCGCGCCACTCTTATCCGATAGAGCAGATCCTGACGGAAACGGCCGGCCCGCACTTCGCTGACCAGATCCTTGTGCGTGGCGACAACGATTCTGACCTCCACCTTACGCGACTGGGTCTCCCCGAGCCGCATGATCTCCTTCTCCTGCAGCACCCGCAGCAGGCTGGCCTGCATGCTCAGGGGCAGGTCGCCGATCTCGTCGAGAAACAGCGTGCCCCCCTGGGCTGCCTCGAAGAACCCCTCCTGATCCGCCACGGCGCCCGTAAACGCCCCCTTGCGATGACCGAACAGCTGGCTGGCCAGTAGCGACTCACTGAGGCCGGCGGAGTTGACCGCAATGAAAGGTCCTTCCTTGCGTGGGCTGGCCTCATGGAGACTGTGGGCGACCAGTTCCTTGCCGACGCCGGTTTCACCCTCGATGAGCACCGTCCAGTTACCCCGCGCCACGTCGTCGATAAGCTGGTAGAGTTCACGCATGGGCGCGCTGTCGCCGATCATCCGCCCATAGCGGCTGCCATCGAGTTTCTGCCGCAAGCGGTGCAGCTCGGACACATCGGTGAGGCAGACGATCTTTTGTCTCTGCGCGCCTGGCACATCGCGGACTTCACATTCGACGAAGTACTGGCGGTTTCCCCTCTTCCAGCTCAGGGGCAGCCGGAACCGTTCGTCGGCAGGCAATGCCAGCTGTTGTTTGAAGTGGCGTCGCCCCTCTTTGTTGAGCGGCAGCAGCTCCTGCCAGAGTGGTGTGTCTCCCACCTCTGGGTCCAGCCCGATATAGCCGCAATAGCGGTTGACGAAGTCGACCCGGCCGTCGGCGTCCAGCAGCAGGGTACCGAGTCGCAGCTGATCGAGCAGGGAGAGCAGGCTGTCGCGCTGTTTTTCCGTTTGTTGCAGAAGCATCTGCCGTTCTCTGGCCATGTGTGCCCGTTCAATCCTGATGTCGACGCGCGCCCGCAGCTCTTCGGTGACGATCGGTTTGTTGAGGTAATCATCGGCCCCGGCCTGGAAGGCCGCGATGCGATCCTCGGCGGAGTTTCGGACGGTGAGGAAGATGATAGGAATGTTCTTCCAACGGGCGGAGTCTCTGATTGTGCGGCAGACCGTGAAACCGCTGGCATCAGGCATCTCAACGTCGAGCAGGATCAGATCGGGCTTGACCGATTCGATCAGTTTTTCCAGTCCACGGATGTCGCTCAGGGTAATCGGAAGATAGTTGGATTGCCGCAGGATTTCGCCCATGATCGTGAGAAAATCCACATCATCATCGATCACAAGCACTTGGCCTTTCCGTTCGGCCAAACTGTCAGCTGATGTATCAGTGAGGTGCGGCAATGCCTTATTGCCGGAAACACCCTTGTCCCACGGGAATTTCTCGAAGAGACCTTCCCATATGGGCAAGGAAACAGCTTGCGTCTGGTAATCCCGCAGCATCTGCTCACAGTCCACGCCGAGGTCGGCGGCATGCGAAAATCTGTAGGTCCCCGCAGTACCGGCGAGGCGATGGGCCAGCATGATGGCGTTGCTCACGGCGGGAGAATCCGGCGGATTGTGATCAGCCTCGGCCATGGCGCTCCGCAGCTCTTCCAGCCGCTCGGGTAAACGCTCCGCGTAACGATTACGCAGCTGTTCGAATGCCGAATCAGCCATCGGTCGATTGTTTGAGAGAACCACCATGTCCTGACGTTTGAGATTGCTGCCAGAACTCTCGCACTTGTTCGGCGAGTTTCATCGGATCGAAAGGTTTTGCGATAACCCCGACAGCACCTGCCTTGAGGTAGTGCTCGATCTCTTGGCCCTGAACCTTGGCGGTCATGAAAACCACGGGTATCGCGTCAGTCGCCTGGCTTGAGCGCAAGCCCTCAAGGGTGGCCAGGCCATCCATGCCGGGCATCATCATGTCGAGCAAAATCATATCGGGCTGGGATTCGGGCGCTAACGTGAGCGCCTCAGATCCGGAACTGGCCAGACTTACGGAGAATCCACCCACGTACTCCAAGGCCAACAGCGCGACTTGCTGAATATCCGGATCATCCTCAACATAAAGTATTGTTTCTAAATTTTTTTTTGACACCCCTGGTCTCCGGGAACAACACAGGAGAAGATCGTATTGAGTCAGCAACCCGGCTTGGCTTGTCCGGGTACAGCAATATAAGGTGGCAAATTCCACCACTAAAGCAGGGTCGTATGCAAGAATAATATTCGTATTTGTCACTGTTCCAACTTGAGCGGATTGGGCCAAATCCTTGCCAAAAGGCGAGATATCGCACACAGTGAAATTCTCCGGCAACATGCGCGCACCCCTACAGGTCGTAGCGACGGATCCCGGGATGGTCAAATCCCAGGCTTTGCCTATAATGAGCCGCTTACACTGGAGCGGTTTTTTCTATGCAAGTCATTCGTGGTCTTCACAATCTGAGAGCTGAGCACCGGGGTTGCGTGGTAACCATCGGAAATTTCGATGGGGTGCATCTGGGGCATCAATCGGTGTTTCGTCACTTGCTGGAGAAGGGCCGGGAGTTGGGTCTGCCGGCCACGGTGGTGACCTTCGAACCCCAGCCCCGGGAGTTTTTTCAGCCGCAGGGCGCGCCAGCCCGCCTGACCCGGATGCGTGAAAAGCTGCGGGCCATGCAGGATGCGGGCATAGAGCGGGTGGTGATCCTGGAGTTCAACAAGCGACTGGCATGCATGGTGGCCGAGCAGTTCGTGCAGGAGTTGCTGGTAGACGGTCTGGGAGTCAGTTTTCTATCGGTAGGCGACGATTTCCGTTTCGGGCAGGGGCGCCGGGGCGATTTCGACCTGCTGCGTCGCATGGGTGCGGAGCATGGCTACGAGGTGGAGAATATGAACACCTATATGCTGGATGCGGACCGGGTCAGCAGTACCCGTATCCGTCAGCTCCTGACCCAGGGTGAGCTGCGGGCGGCTGAAGAATGTCTCGGCAGGCCCTACCGGATCTGCGGGCGGGTGGCCCATGGTGACAAGCGGGGCCGCACCATCGGTTTCCCCACCCTCAACGTCAACCTGCATCGCATCGTCAGTCCCTTGTGGGGGGTCTATGCGGTCAGGGTATTGGGTCTGGCGGACCAGCCCCTGCCGGGAGTGGCCAACATCGGAAATCGGCCAACGGTGGATGGGGGCACCCGCTATCTGCTGGAGGTCCATCTGTTCGATTTCGCTCGTTCGGTGTATGGGGAGCATGTCCAGGTGGAGTTCGTGCGCAAGCTGCGTGATGAGAAAAAGTTCGACTCCTTCGACGCCCTGCGTCAGCAGATCCTGGCTGACGCCGCGGCCGCAAGAAGAACGCTGGGTCTGGATGATTTATCCGCTAATGAACGCAAAATTTCTCCGTGATCTTCGTGCGCTTCGAGGTTCCTCGTTCCCACGGTCCTCCGTGGGAATGCAGACCACTGTTTTCGGTTGGTTCCCGGTATGAGTTCCCACGCAGGAGCATGGGAACCAGGGGTGAAATTTCTCCATGATCTTCGTGCGCTTCGAGGTGAAATGAGCGGAACCATCGGATCCCTGGTGGTCGCTTTTGATGCGGTTCGTTCCTCACCAGCATCCTACGATTTGTTATATGGATAAATTGGCGTTCATTTGCGGATAACTATTCACCTTTAGCCGGGTTTGCTGTTCAATAGATCCCTTTTGTGGTTCTTTTTATAGGCAGCCGTCAGTGACCGACTACAAGCACACCCTCAACCTCCCTCAAACCAAATTCCCGATGCGGGGCAACCTCGCGCAACGTGAGCCGGAGATGCTCAAGCAGTGGGAAGCGAACCGGCTTTATTGGAAGATTCGCGAGGCCTGTGCCGGACGTCCCAAGTTTATCCTGCACGACGGTCCGCCCTATGCCAACGGCGATATCCATATCGGTCATGCGGTCAACAAGATCCTCAAGGATATCATCGTCAAGAGCCGAACCCTGGATGGGTTCGATGCTCCTTATGTACCCGGTTGGGACTGCCACGGCCTGCCCATTGAGCTGCAGGTGGAGAAGAAGGTCGGCAAGCCCGGCAAGAAGGTCACCACCGGGCAGTTCCGCAAGGCCTGCCGCGTGTATGCGGCCAAGCAGGTGGATGGACAGCGCCGGGATTTCAAACGCCTGGGTGTGCTGGGGGACTGGGACAATCCCTACCTGACCATGGATCACCGGTTCGAAGCGGATATCGTCCGTTCCCTCGGTCGCATCGTCGAGAACAACCATGTGCAGAAGGGCTACAAGCCGGTGCACTGGTGTACCGATTGTGGTTCCGCCCTGGCGGAGGCGGAGGTCGAGTATCATGACAAGGCCTCCTTCGCCATCGATGTGCGTTTTCCCGTTCTGGATGAGCCTGCTCTGATGGCGCGTTGTCACCATGTCCCCGACGGTCTGGGCGAAGGCCCGATCCATATGGTGATCTGGACCACTACCCCCTGGACCCTGCCCGCTAACCAGGCCGTGGCGCTTAATCCCAGCCTGGAATACGTAGTGGTGCAGTGTGACGGCCCGCTGGGCAAGGAACGCATGGTGATCGCCGATGCCATGCTCAAAGACGTGATGGACCGCTACGGTATCGAACACTATCACGTGATCGGCTACGCCAAGGGCGAGGCCTTCGAAGGGTTGAAGTTGCAGCACCCCTTCTATGCTCGGGAAGTGCCGGTGATTCTGGGCGAGCACGTCACCCTGGAGGCCGGTACCGGCGCGGTGCATACCGCCCCCGGCCACGGCCTGGATGACTATGTGGTAGGCATCCGCTACAAGCTGCAGGTGGACAATCCGGTGGGTGGTGACGGCTGCTTCGTGGCTGGGACCGAGCTGTTCGCCGGCGAGCATGTCTTCTCCGCCAATCAGAAGGTGATCGAGGTGCTCAAGTCGCGGGGTGTGCTGGTGCACGAAGAGCGCCTGAATCACAGCTACCCTCACTGCTGGCGGCACAAGACCCCGATCATCTTTCGCGCCACCCCGCAATGGTTCATCAGCATGGAGCTGAACGGCCTGCGCCAGGCGGCGTTGCGCGAGATCGAGCAGGTTAGATGGATGCCCGATTGGGGCAAGGCCCGCATCCAGGGTATGGTGGAGAACCGCCCCGACTGGTGTATCTCCCGTCAGCGCACCTGGGGTGTGCCGATCACCCTGTTCGTGCACAAAGAGAGCGGTGATCTGCATCCACAAACACCGCGGCTGATCGAAGCGGTCGCAAAACGGGTCGAGGCGCAGGGCTTCGAGGCCTGGTTCAATCTGGATTCCGCCGAACTGCTGGGTAATGAGGCTGGAAACTACGACAAGGTAACCGACTCTCTGGACGTCTGGTTCGATTCCGGCGTCACGCATCAGTGTGTACTGAAGGCCCACGAAGGCCTGCGGTTTCCCGCTGATCTCTACCTGGAGGGTTCCGACCAGCACCGGGGCTGGTTCCAGTCCTCCCTGATGACTTGTGTGGCGATGAACGACTGCGCCCCCTACCGCCAGGTGCTCACCCACGGCTTCACCGTGGATGAGAAGGGCGAAAAGATGTCCAAGTCCAAGGGCAATGTGGTGGCGCCGCAGAAGATATTGAAGACCCTGGGAGCCGACATCATCCGCCTGTGGGTGGCGGCCACCGACTATCGTAACGAAATGAGCGTCTCCGACGAGATCCTCAAACGCACCGCGGACGCCTACCGGCGTATCCGCAATACCAGCCGATTCCTGCTGAGTAATCTGACCGGTTTCGATCCGGCCGAAAATTTAGTCCAGCCCGCGCGGATGATTGAGCTGGACCGCTGGGCGGTGGACCGTGCCCTGCAGTTGCAGGAGGAGATCACTGCTGCCTACCGGGACTACCAGTTCCACCTCATCTACCAGAAGATCCAGAACTTCTGCACCACGGAAATGGGTGGCTTCTATCTCGACATCATCAAGGACCGCCAGTACACCACTCAGGCCGAAAGCCTGCCGCGCCGCTCCTGCCAGACCGCGATGTACCACATCGTGGAGGCCATGAGCCGCTGGCTGGCGCCGATCCTCAGCTTTACCGCGGAAGAGATCTGGCGCGAGATCCCCGGCGAGCGGGGCGAGAGCGTGTTTCTTGAAAGCTGGTATGGCGGACTGTTTGGTCTGGATGAAGGGGGCAGCTTTGACCGTGCCGGCTGGCAACGGGTCATCGACGTGCGGATTGCGGTGGGCAAGGCGTTGGAAGCCTTCCGTGCTGCAGGCAACTCCTCCCTGGATGCGGAGATCGATCTCTACTGTAACGACGAGCTGAAAGCCTTGCTGGAGAGGCTTGAGGATGAGTTGCGTTTCGTGCTCATCACCTCGGATGCGCGTGTGCTGACTCTGGGCGAAAAGCCTGCCGATCTCGATGCGAGTGAACTGCAGGGATTGGCTGTTCAGGTACGTGCCTCCAGCCATGCCAAATGCCCCCGTTGCTGGCATCATCGGGAGGATGTGGGTTCTAACAGCGAGCACCCGGAACTCTGCGGCCGTTGCGTGGAAAATGTAACGGGGACGGGTGAAACCCGACGCTTCGCATGATTATGAGTCGCTGGCTTTTGCTCTCTTTCATGGTGATCCTGTTGGATCAGGCCACGAAACAGTTCGCGGAGGCGATACTGACTGCCTATGAGGCGGTCACTGTCCTGCCATTTTTCGACCTGACCCTGATGTACAACAAGGGGGCCGCGTTCAGTTTTCTCAGTGATCAGAGCGGTTGGCAGCGCTGGTTTTTCGTGGTGCTGGCGCTGATTGTGACGGCGGTGCTGATCGGCTGGTTGCGACGCCTGAAACCGGGGGAGCAGTGGGTTGCTGTTTCTCTCTCGCTGATCATCGGTGGTGCTGTGGGTAATGTCATCGACCGCATCCTGTTCGGCCAGGTGATCGACTTCATCCATCTCCACTATCAGCAGTACTACTGGCCGGCCTTCAACCTGGCTGATTCGGCCATCACCATCGGCGTGGCCATTATGTTGTGGGATGCCTTTGTGTTGGCGCCAAGACGTCAGGCACATGACAATTCCCTCCCCCCGGGGGGGGTGGGCTAGGGTGGGGGTAGACGGAAGCTAGCTAAGCAATGCTACTCTGTCTATTCCTCTTCCGGCAGTTGTAGCCCCAGCGCGGCCGCCATCTCACGGATCGCGGTCAGGTCACGTACCATCTCGCTCCAGCCGTACCAGAGGGCATAATCCGGATTGTTGTGGAACACACCCTGGAAGGCGCGCATCCGGTGCTCCAGGAACATGACGAAGAGTCTCTGCTCAATGCCAGAGGGTGAGTCATGGAATTCCAACAGATCCGGGAAGTAAACAGAGTCCTCCGCTTTCTCCAAAAGGCCCTGATCGTAGAGTTCGGTAACAATACGGATCGCCTCGGCCATCAGGTGGTCGATCTCGCGGATGGTCTCGTCACCCTTCTCCATCTCGGCCAGGGCAAACTTCTCTGAATGGCAATCGCTGCAGACCTTGAGCAGTTTTGCCCGTTCATCATCGAAGGCCTGCTGGGTAATACGTGCCACATCGGCGTCTATCACCAGTTGAAGCCGGTCTGTGGGAACGCCAGCGGAATCCAGCACACCTAGACCCTGCAGGATGGTGATCTGATCGGCCGCCCACTGTTCATCGTCCGGCAAGGGCAGACGTACCGCGAGGAAGCCCCAGGGGGTACGGTTTTCATGGTTGCCGTCTGGCAGATGGCAGCTCTGGCAGGTGGGCGCCGCGGATTTTTCGGGCAGCACGCCAAGCTGCTTGAGGTTGTTGCGTACACCATGCTTGGAACTGTCGTACATCTCCCACTGGGCATGGTCAAAGCCCATGTGGCAGGTCCGGCAGGCTTGTGGCTGCTTGGCTTCTTCCTTGGAGAAGAGGTGGCGCGTATGGCAGTTGTCGCAGGAGGCGACGCCGTAGTCCTGCCCGGCCTCTTTCAATTCCTCAATCTCCTCTTCTGTCTTCAGGCCGATCTTATGGCAGCCACCGCAGCCCTTCATGCCTTCCACCAGCGTGGCGGGCAGCTGATGGGTGGTGGGCATCGATCGGAAGGAGACCCAGGCCAGTGCGTGTTTACCGCGGCTGAACTGTTCGACCTGATCGCTGTGGCATTCGGCACAGACATCCGGGGTGGGAACGGCGGCTTCATCCACATCATCTTCAGTGGTGTGGGCTGAACCATGACAGTCGGCGCAGGATACGCCTTCCCCACTGTGTTCGCTCAACTCCCAGTCGGTCACGATGTTGGGTGTGATGGTTTTGTGGCATTTCACGCATGACATGGGGGAATCGTCGTCTTTCTTACCCTTGTCGTCAGGCTTGCCTTCGCCTTTGTCAGCAAATGCCAGGGTAGTGAATAGTAGGGATGTAATAAATAAAAGCGCTAAACGTCGAATCATGATGACCTACCTCCGCGAAGGTATCTGAATTGATTATTAGTGTCATTCTGGGAACCTGTCGACAGGCTCCCAGGCAGGCAAACTCCTGCCGAACGCTAGTCTACAGGTTTGCCTCGACCTGGTACTTGACTAAGATCAGGTTCGGATTTCCTGTAACTATCCAGACTCCGTAGGAGCTGCCCGTGGCTGCGATCAGCGACTCACCAGGATAGAGGGTTGACAATAAGCGGGCTTTTTTACAGGATTATCCCTTCTTCAAGCCACTCTCG
>CBDVCD010000086.1:0-11820 GCA_965372385.1 uncultured Gammaproteobacteria bacterium
AACCGGGCAATTGACTGGCAGGGAACTTCAGAACCTAAGAAATGCTGGAGGGCCGCTTACTGGATTGATCTGAAAGGAGAGTGAATCATGGCAAAGAAAGATGTAACGGTTTCTACCGAAGACAAGCAGGTGAAGAAAGCCGGGCCGAGACGTGCACTCAGCCCGTTTGAAGAGATGGAGCGTGAAATGGAACATATGTTCCGGCGTTTCGGTCATGGCTGGATGCAGCCCTTCCGTGGGGGGAGCTCCTTCCTGGAGTAATCTGGCAGCGCCTTTTGAAGGTAAGATTCCCAATGTGGACGTGATCGAGCGGGACGAGGAGGTGCTGGTTCGGGCAGAACTGCCTGGGGTGGATAAAAAGGACCTCGAGGTTTCGCTTTCCGATAATGCACTCACCATCAAGGGCAGCACGAAAACGGAAGAGAAAGAGGAGAGAGGCGATTACTATCGTCGCGAGGTATCCTCTGGGACTTTCTCCCGCACGGTCAGACTGCCGACGGAGGTTGATGGTGATAAGGTGCAATCCAGCTTCAAGGATGGGCTCCTCGAGCTGACCTTGCCAAAGGTGAAAAAGGCCAGAAGGCATAGGATCAAAGTCGAATAATCTGTCGTGGCCGCCATTTATAGCCATCACGGTTAGGTTTTCCCGAGGAAGGGTGTGTCATCCTTGTTCCGTGGCAAGGCGCGATGACGCGTAATGGTAAGTCTATTGCAAGGAATCGCAACACCGCCATGGAGCGAGGAGGGCGTGCAATTTCCGGGGAAACCTGTTCGTGATAGGTATGATCATCCAGACAGTGTCAGATTGACTTGTCTCCTGTATGACTGACTCATGCGAACATTGGATCACCGACACGCTCCTCCGAGGGAGGTCGTGAATACCTCCCTATAGTGCTCCATCAATACAACCTTGTCGGAGTACCAGGTTTGACGAAACCACTTTTTTAAGGAATTAGAGTAGTTAGCCGATATACTGTGTTGACGGTATTCAGGCGACGGGTTTTCGAGATATTAATGGCGAAGCAGAGATAATGACGAGCAACTTTGATTACAGCACAGCATTTTCGCGAAATATTGGATGGGTCACGGCGCCCGAGCAGGAGATATTAAGAAGGAAAACCATTGCCATTGCGGGAATGGGTGGCGTAGGGGGCAGCCACCTGTTGACCCTTACCCGCCTGGGAATAGGGTCGTTTCATATAGCGGATCTCGATGTATTCGAATTGGCTAATTTCAACCGGCAGGCCGGGGCCAGCCTCAAGACGATTGGAACCCACAAGGTTGAAACCCTGGCGAACATGGCACTGGATATCAATCCGAATCTCGATATTCGGTTGTTTCCAGCGGGTTTGGATGCCTCGAATACGCGGGATTTCCTGAAAGACGTGGATCTCTATGTCGATGGACTCGATTTTTTCGCTGTCGAAGCTCGACGAAGGGTCTTTGCAACCTGCGCGGAGTTGGCGATTCCCGCGATTACCGCCGCGCCACTTGGGATGGGCGCGGCGCTGTTAAATTTTCTGCCAGGCCAAATGACCTTTGAGGAGTATTTTCAGTTGGAGGGGCAATCGGAGAATGAGCAGTTGCTCAGATTCTTTGTGGGGCTGGCGCCCGCGGGATTGCAGCAAAGGTACCTCGTCGACCCTTCCACGATCGATCTGGCGGGTCACAAAGGCCCTTCCACACCGATGGGCTGTGAACTTTGTGCCGGCGTCGCGGCGACCCAGGCCTTGAAGATACTGTTGGGCAGAGGAAAAGTGCTGGCCGCACCCCATGGACTCCAGTTCGATGCCTTCACCAACAAGGTGGCTCATACCTGGCGTCCCGGCGGTAACCGTCACCCTCTGCACAGATTGGCATTGAATATCGGCCGGCGAAAGATACTGAATCAGCCGGATGCGCGGCAGACAGAGCCGCCCCAACCGGAAACCCCAAGAAACACGCTTGAAAGGATTCTCGACCTGGCCCGCTGGGCCCCCAGTGGAGACAATACCCAGCCCTGGCGATTCGAGATCCTCGGCGAGGACCGTTTTCTGGTGCATGGATCGGATACCCGTGACTGGTGCGTCTATGATCTGGACGGACGGGCCAGCCAGATTGCCATTGGTGCGTTGTTGGAGAACATCCACATCGCCGCGACCGCTGATGGCCTGAAGGCGGCATTTACGGTTCGTGATGATGCGCCGGAGACCGCCCCCATCATTGAGGTGGTGTTGTCGAAAGATACTCAGCATCCTCAGCCTGAGCCAGCCCCGCTCCTGCCTTTCATTAAGTCCCGGGTGACCCAGCGTCGTCCATTCTCCTCTAGGCCGCTTCGAAAAATGGATCGCGAGCAGCTTGAAGCCGCCGTTGGTCCGGGCTATCGCCTGGTATGGGTGGAAGGGAAGGGAGCGAAGCGGAAGATGGCGCGTCTGCTCTTTAAAAACGCCCATATTCGCCTCACCATGCCCGAGGCATACGAGGTCCACAAACGTATCATCCAATGGGATTCCAGGTTCAGCATCGACCGGATCCCGGATCAGGCGATAGGCCTCGATCCGGTCAATATCAAATCCATGCGCTGGGCGATGGAAAGCTGGAAGCGCGTAGTGTTTCTCAACCGCTTCCTTGCCGGAACCCTGATGCCCAGGATACTGCTCGATCTGTTACCTGGACTGAAATGCGCCGCTCATTTCGTTATCGTGGCTGAGACAGAGCCAAATTCATTGCAGGATTTCGTCGCAGGCGGCCGGGCCATGCAGCGTTTCTGGCTGACGGCGACCCGTCTTGGGCTGCAGTTTCAGCCGGAGACGACGCCATTGATTTTTTCACGCTATGCGAGGCAGGGCCGCCGCTTTACCCAGAATGCACCGGCAATCAGGAACGCAGAACGATTGCAAGCGAATCTTGAGTCACTGGTTGGGCAGGATAGTGTTATCTCGTCGATTTTCATGGGAAGGGTGGGGTATGGGCGATATCCTGTATCGCGTTCGGTGAGATACTCTCTTTCAGAGCTTTTTCTAGAGAAGGAGAGAGTATTGCCGGAAGAATCTGTATGACAAATTAGAAAAAAGGGGGTATCCACTTCGTTGCCCGCATACCGTAGGTTGGGTTAAGCGGGGATTTGGCAGCGAATTTGTTGGGTTCGCCTTCCTATGGAGTAGCCTCATAGGTCGAGGGAGCTTCGAAACAGAGCGTACCCAACAACTCAGCGATTCACAATACGGCTTAACCCAACCTACAATACAACCAAGGCCAGTGAAGTGGATACCCCCCTTTAGAAAATTATTAGAAAGTATATTTAACCTAGATTCCTCAGTTGACCGCTCTCTGCTGCACCTATAGCTTTGAAATCATAAGCCTTATCAGTGTTGATTGATTTCACCTAATGGGTGAATAACGCTACACCGCGAATGGCGCGTTTGTGGCGGCACATGACTGCGTTACAACTCTTTGGAATAGAATAACTATTCCGCATCGTTGTGCCTTGCCCTGTACCACCACAAACGCACCCTTCACGATGTCCAACTGAGGATTCTAGGTTTAAGATAAAAGGTAACTATTCAGCTCCTTTTGTCATGCCCATGTCTTCACACTGAAAATGCCATCGTAGGAGCTGCCCATGGCTGCGACCAAAGGCGGCAAGCCTTTTCGGCATCTTCACACAAAGCGACTATCGTCGCTAATCGCAGCCACGGGCAGCTCCTACGGAGGCTGAATAGTTACGATAAAAGAAGGGTTTTTAGCCTTTTTCTTTGCCTTCCTTCTTCCGAGGCCGGCTCTCGGGAGAAATTTAAAACTGCGCCCAGATTTTTGCTCAAACGCGCTATGCACGCTATCGGAGCATTCTCCTGGATATGCTAAAGTTAATTTCCCTGCGGACGATCAATGTCCAGTAATGTATAAAACTCAAATAACCTCGAGAACGGTTTAATGGCCGTGGCTCGCAACAAACATGGAGGATGATGTGATCGCCATCCATCAGCTCGTGTCACGTACCCTGGTACCCCTGCTATTTATTGGCTTCGGAACGGTTGCTTGGGGTGACAAGCAACTCGATCCGAAGAAGCTCCTAGCCCAACCCAAGACCTACGTTGGATCAGAGGTGTGCCGGACCTGCCACCTAGAGCATTACGATGCCTGGAAGCGAACCTTACACAGCCGCATGCTGCAAGACGCCCAGGCGAACAAGGACGTGATCATTACCGATATCGACCCGGAAATCATCAAGGCGGACCTGAAAAAGATCGAGAAGAAACTCAAGGTGCCGATCGAGGATATCCATATCCCCAAGGTCGAGGACATCAAGTACACCATCGGTAGCCAGTGGAAGCAGCGCTACCTGATCGAGAAGGAAGGTACCCTGTTCATCGCTCCAACCCAGTTCAACGCCGAGACCGGCCGCTGGGTCAATTACCACGAGCACGACTGGCAAAAGCGTCCCTGGCTGAAGAAATGCGGCGGTTGCCATGCCACTGGGGTGGACCTGGAGCAGAACAGCTTCACCGAGCCCGCTGTCGGCTGTGAGGCCTGCCATGGACCTGGCTCCCATCATGCAGCCCTACCCAAGACCGAGATCTTCAAGAAGCGCACCACCATCATCAACCCGGCCAAGTTGACCCCCGGTGTTGCGGTGCAGATTTGCGGTTCCTGCCACAATCGCGGCAAGTCCACCAAGGTCGAGGGCGCCAGCTGGCCCGTGGGCTACCGGCCCGGCAAGGCGCTTACGACCTATTACAAATCGACCTCTTTCGAGGCGGGTGATGCGAAGCACGTGTACGCCAACGAATTCTCCAAGGGCCATCACCAGCAGTACATTGACTGGAAGCAGTCGGTCCATTACCGGGAGGGGGTGACCTGCCTCTCTTGCCATTTCGTGCATGAGCTGGGCAACCCGGTGGTGCGGGGACAAACACGGGAACGCTCCGGCGACAATACCTGCCTGAGCTGTCACACCATGATTAATCAGGTCGGTGCCCACTCGATTCACTCCTCTGCCAAGTGCGTCGCCTGCCACATGCCGCGCATCGCCAAGAGCGCCGAATCTGGCGACATACACAGCCATGTCTTTGTCGCCCTGCTGCCCAAGGACACCCTGGAAAATCCCAAGATCCCGAATTCCTGCCAGACCTGTCACAAGCATAAAAACGAGGATCTTAAAGACCTGCAACGGCGCTACGATGAGCTGACCACGCGTGGCAAGCCGGTGGCTGAGGCAGCCGCCAAGACAGATAGCTAGGCCGCGTCCCCGGACTGGAAGATACGGCTATGCAGACCAATAAGTTCTTTCGGTACAGCGTTGCGGGGCTGCTGCTAAGCCTGCTGCTGTTTAGCCCGGGGCAAATGCTCGCAGCGGGCTCCCATGCCTATGAGGCAGTGAGCAGCGGCTATTTCCGTGATCAGGACACCCTGCCCGGCGCTTATCTCCAATACTGGCAGAGTCCGGAAGGCAGAGGGGCTTTGTGGGGTATAGGCCCTGGTGGCGGCAGCATCAAGCGGGCGAGTTTCAGCGCGGACGCCCACCTGGGAGTGGTCGGCTACGGGGTGCGTTCCTGCGTAAGTTGCCACGAGGCGCAGCGCTACAGCCTGCACTCGAGCCGCGGCAATGTCACCTGCGTACAGTGCCACCGGGGAGATCCCATATCAGGCACCTACCACTATTACTCGGCCTTGAATCCCATCCGACGGCACGCCTACGTGTGCGCCAAGTGCCACGAGGGGGCCAGCGCCTCCTTCGCCACCTATGTGATCCATGAACCGCCACCCTTATCCGCGGCCACCGCGCAGGAATTCACCCTGTTCTATTATGCCGTGTGGCTCATGGTGATTCTGGCGGGTGGGGTGTTCGCCATTTTTATTCCCTACGTGACCCTGTGGGGACTACGAGAGTTTATCGGGCTGTTCGTTGGGAGGGGACATAGCCATGGCTAAGAACATCAGACGCTTCACACCCACCCAGAGGCTGACCCATTTTGGGTTGATTCTTACCTTTATGTTGCTCTCGGTGACGGGCTTGGCCTGGATGTACATCGAAACCGCCTGGGGTCAGGCCCTGGCCAGCCCTTTTGGCGGATACACCGGGGCGCTGGAGGTGCACCGTATCACCGGCTTGATACTGCTTGCCGGATTCGGCGCTCACATTATCTACAGCATCTGGTGCATCGACTGGAAACATTTCCCCGGCTCCCTGATGAGCCGCGATTCCATCGTGTTTCAGTGGCGGGATGTGCAGGATTTCTTCCTCCATTTGGGCTGGATCATCGGACTCTCCAAGGGGCCACGCTTCGACCGCTGGAGCTGGTGGGAGAAGTTCGACTACTGGGCTGTGTGGTGGGGGCTGATTATCGTCGGTGTAACCGGGCTGATGTTGTATGACCCGGTGCTCACCAGCGAATACATGCCCGGCTGGCTGCTCAACGTCGCGCTCTGGGTGCACCGCATCGAGGCGTTGTTGGCCATGGCGCACATCTTTACCATCCACTTTTTTATCGAGCACTGGCGCCCGCGCTGCTTTCCATTCAGTGCTACCATGTTCGAGGGTAGCAAGGACATAGAGCACTTGCGTGAGGAGCACCCGGCCTGGATCGCCCGACTCGAAGCAGAGGGGCGCTTGGACGAGGCATTGGTTTCTCCCGCGCCGGTACCCTTGCGTATTCTCTATTTCGGTGTGGGCTACACACTCATCGGGCTTGGCTTGTTCCTGCTGGTATACGGGTTGGTCAACGTCACGCTCCTGACGATAAGTTTTGGTGATTAGCCCCATGGTTCAGCTGCATGTCAGTTGACACAGGAAATCTACGCAGGAAATCCAAGTAGGGCGGAAACCCTTTTCCGCCATCCTGCCGCTGGATCGAAGTGCGGATGTCGGCAGGTGATTGCTCCTGCATAACCTGCACTTCCGCCATCCATGGCGGTCGGCAAGGGTTGCCGAACTACTGCGTTGGTTTTTTTCGCTTACTCATTTCGAGCTGAAGGATGGGGCTAATCGCCTTTTTTTTACGCGACCCGAATAGCAGCGGAAGCATCCTTTCCTAAAAAAGCAATCTGCTTGCCACAAGCCGCTCCTGGAGCTTCAATTTATGGAGGTTTTTAAAAGTCTGATGTGGTATGGCTGCTGACAGGTGATAATGTATCAACTGCTCAGCTATGAGGTTGATTCAGTTTGAACCCAAAGAGACAGGATAAATCACTGCGTACTCTTTCCGCTGCCGATTTTTCAATCGCTGTGTCCGGCTCAGGGGGAAGTGGCGCGATAACCGCCGGCCTCATTCTGCTGGAGGGCAGCGCCAAGGCGGGTCTTTATGGTTTGATGAGCCGCTCCGTTGGTCCACAGATTCGGGGTGGGGAGTCAGTCGCCATGCTGCGTCTCTCCACGGCTCCAGTCGACTGCCTGGGTGATTGCTTCGATCTGCTGGTGGGGCTTGATTGGCGTAATGCGCAACGGTTTGCCGATGAAATTCCACTGGATGCCCAGAGTCTGATCGTGACGGATGAAACTGCCGGTGAAATCCCCGACTCGCTGATGGCCTCAAATGCCAAGATCTTGCGTCTGCCTTTCCAGCAACTTCTCTCTGGCATTGAAGGGGGGCGCAGCAATATGCTGGTGCTGGGGGCGATCGGGTATATTGCCGGATTGCCGCTAGAGTGCCTGATAGGCGCCACCCGCATGGTTCTGGCCAAAAAGGATGATCGAGTAGCCAATGCAGCGGTTGCCTGTATCGAAAAAGGCTATGGCTCGATCAGGCAAGGAAAAAGGCTGTTCGATCTATCTGCTCAGCGGAAGAAAAAGGAGCTCTGGAACATCAGTGGGAATGAAGCCAGTGGCTTGGGTGCCCTGCGGGGCGGCGTACGATTCGTGGCGGCCTATCCCATCACCCCGGCGAGCGATATGCTGGAATGGCTCTCACCCCGGTTGGAACAGCTGGGTGGTTCATTGCTCCAGGCGGAAGATGAACTGGCGTCCATCAACATGGCGATCGGCGCCTCATTCGGTGGTGTGGCGGCGATGACCGCGACTTCGGGGCCTGGGCTGAGTCTGATGACGGAAGGCCTGGGGTTGGCCGTGGCCAGTGAGACACCGCTAACAGTGGTGAATGTTACCCGGGGCGGTCCCTCCACGGGTATCCCCACCAAATCAGAACAGTCCGATCTCAATCTGGCGCTGTATGGCATGCATGGTGATGCGCCTCATCTGGTGTTGGCGCCGATCTCAATCGCGGATTGCGCCAAAACCACCGAATGGGCGGTGGGGCTTGCGGAAAGGTTGCAGACGGTTGCGATTGTGCTGATGGACCAGTCTCTGGGACAGGCTAGGGTGATCACTGACCCGCCTGAGCCAGCGAATCTCAATCTGCAACGTACCATAGACAAGTCCCCCTCTGAACCCTATTTACGCTATGAATTGACGTCTGACGGTGTGTCACCAATGGTGATTCTTGGTATGGAGGCTTGCATGTACACCGCTGAGGGATTGGAGCACAACGAAAAGGGCACACCTTCGAGTATGACGTTTGACCATCTGGCTCAGCTGGACAAACGGCAGCATAAACTTGCGGCGTTCGACTATGGCCGGCAGTGGATGGAGAGTGAAGGCGAGGGAGAGATCTGCCTGCTGACCTGGGGCTCTACGGCGGCAGCTGTTTTCGAGGCTGCCAGACGCTTAAGGGTATTGGGTCTGGCGGTCAAGGTGGTGGCGGTTCGACTGCTGGCGCCGCTTCAGCGTGACGCATTGAAACAGTCAATCGACTCCGCCAAGCGGATTCTGGTCGTGGAGCAGAATCAGCAGGCACAATTTTTTCACTATCTGCATGCCCAACAGGTCCTGCCGGCAGCTGCCGAGTCATTTGCTCGGCCAGGACCCACGCTGTTTCGTCCGGGTGAGATCGTTACAAAAATTCAGCAGACTATGACATGAGCGACCCCCAAACCTTATACCCATCATGGCTAGGTTTTCCCGAGAAAGGTTGCGTCATCCTTGTTCCGTGGCAAGGCGCGATGACGCGTAATAGCCAGTCTATTGCAAGGAATCGCAACGTAGCCACGGGGCGAGGAGGATGTGAGATTTCCGGGGAAACCTATTCGTGATGGGTATGCTTCCCAAGGATTACAAATCCGCTATCAAGCCGATCTGGTGCCCCGGTTGTGGTCACTATGCGGTACTCAGCGCCATCACCAAGGCCCTGGCCCATCTGGAGCTGAAGCGGGAGGAGGTGGCGCTGCTATCCGGTATCGGTTGCTCCTCACGCCTGCCTGGCTATCTCGATACCTACGGCTTTCATGGAATACACGGCCGTGCACTACCTTTGGCCGGTGGGTTGAAAGCGGCGCGGCCAGACCTGACGGTGTTGGCGGTGGGGGGGGATGGGGACGGCTTCTCCATTGGGGGAAACCACTTTCTGCATGCCTGTCGCAGAAATATGGATCTGACCTATGTCGTCATGGATAACCGGGTCTATGGGATGACCAAGGGGCAGGCCTCACCCACCACGGAACCCGAGTGGAACCACAGCCGTCTGACGCCCCATGGAACCGGTGTCCCCCGGTTTCGACCCGCGGCGATTGCCCTGGCATCCGGGGCGGGTTTTATCGCCCGAGGCTATGCAGGCAAGCCCGCCGATCTTACCCGCTTGCTGGTGGAGGCGATCGAGCACCCTGGCTTTGCCTTTGTGCATGTGCTGAGCCCCTGCACAACCTTTCGTCCAGAGCATCGGGCCTGGAAGACTCAGGTTCATGTCTGTGATCGGGAGGTGAGTGATCCGATCGAGGCGTCACGCTGTATCCAGGAAGACGATGGATTCACCCTGGGTGTGCTTTATCGAAGCCCCCACGGGGCCTGGCAATCACAACAGCAATGGGTAAGCTCACTGGCGCAGATTGAGCAGGAGTTTCAAAGATGAGCGAAAAGCCATCGATTGGTTTTGATTCGATTGCCGAATTTCTTGCCCACGCCCATGCCCTCGAGCAGGAACTGGCGCAACGCTATGGTGAGATGGCGGACAGTCTGGAGGTACACAACAATCCCGAGGTGGCCAGTCTGTTCCGCCAGCTAGCGAAATACAGTGAGACCCATGCCGGGAAACTGATCCTGCAGGCTGAAGCGTTTGACATGCCCAAGGTGCCACCTTGGGAGTATCAATGGCTCTGTATCGATGGACCGGAGGACTGCATGGAGGCCACGAACTATCTGATGACGACTCAGCAGGCGTTGCAACTGGCGATGCGTATGGAAGAAGGGAGCCGTTCATTCTACCACCTGGCAATCCAGGGTTCGCCATTTCAACCGATAAAAAAGCTTGCGCAAAAAATGCTGATCCTGAAACAACAACACCTGGTGCTGCTAAACGGTTGGCTTGGATCCGAAGCTGAGAGTCATGAGTTACCGCCCGAGGATCTGGACCCGCCTAACATGCCGGAATAGACAGGGTTGTAAGCCAGGTTCTCAAGATAAAACATACAAGCCCAGCAGACCCACCAAAAGACCAAACGCGATATTCACCAACTTGAGCCAGATGAAGGCCCATCCCGATACCGCCTGCAGGGGGAACATGGAGAACATGACAAAGGCCTCGTCTCCACTGGTGGCGATCATAGCCGCCACCAGGGCGCCGAAGCTCATGGCTCGATGTGAATAGAGGGAGACGACGGTGAAGGCCCCAAGACAACCTGGCACCACACCCAGAAACGCTCCCAACACATATTGACCAAAGCGACTTTTCCTCAACGTGAGTTGCCATGCCCCGTGGGTTTGCACATTGATGTATTCGATCAGCAGCATCATGATCAACACGAAACTGGTGATCATCAAGGCATGTTTCAGGACATCGAGCATCATGGTCTTTCTGGATAGCCAACTTTACTGAACATCCATCAATACAACCTTGACGGAGCACTAGTCATCGGCGAAATGATCTTGGATGAGAGAACAACTAATTGGTGTGAGTAAAAGTCATTGATCGCAATTGACCTAGATGGAAGGCGTGGTGCCCGGTTAGCATCCATAATAATCCGATTCCAGTATAGGGTTGACTAATAAACGTCAATTTTTTATCCAGATCACTTTGTTTAAAATTGATTATTTTACTTAAATTTTCTTCGTGGACTGCCTGATAACAGGCTACAAGATCTTTCTTTTTCTGTATTTTCTCACATAAGGTTTCATTCCCTTCAAGGGATAGAACAGCACCGTTTTCCTGTGATCCGATGGCGTCAATTATATGCTGTTCCAACAAGACGATATGTTTAATGATTTCCCCCACGCTGACATTATTTGCTAGTCTGCGAAATAAGATGGTATCCCATGGATGAGATATGGTTTGCCAATCTTTTTCTTCCAATGAAGCAAGAAAATCTAAGGTATGCCTCACCTCTTGATCAAATAACGAATAAATCAATTTCAGCTCATTCAAGGTACGTCTCCGGCTTAAGGTGTTGGATATCCAGTTGAATATTCTAATGAGAATAACTCTTATTCGCATTGATAAATGTCATCGAGTCCAGAAATTTATGGGACAGAGGATGCCTCTAATAGGGAATACCTTGACATCGCCTAGGGTGTAGAGGAGGTTGAGATTATCTGGTAGGTTGATGGCATGTAAAAGATTTGACTGGTCAGGTTCCTATCCCTGGGATCGTTCTATTTTGATTATGGAGTAAAGGCATGACACTAACCGAGAAATTCAAGTTGGATGGTCTCTATCTCTTTATAGGCGCGGTTTTGTTACGGATCGTGCGCGCCAAGATTGAAGAGCGTAAGTTCCTGAGAACCCTGCCGGAATACGAAGATTACACTATTAACCCAAACAACGGTTGGATCTGCACATAATCGTATCACTATACCGCCAG
>CBDVCD010000087.1:0-11538 GCA_965372385.1 uncultured Gammaproteobacteria bacterium
CATAATTTCAACTCGTTAACAGTAGAATGGAGTGGTCAACTGAGGAATCTAGGATCATGGAAGGATCCTGGCCCATGACAGCCTTGACAAGATGCTCAGGAAACCGGCAAAGCTGCAGATTGTACTCGATTCACCAGCCTCCCCGGATTGGCTGCCAGAGTCACTCATGACGCTTTTACAAGCAAACGCATTTGCATATCACCACGGCATGATTGTCGGTCAGCCGAAAAAAACCACTGATATCCGTCACGTGCTGGACCTACTCGAACAGGAGCATATCTCGATCAGCAAGATATCCTATGGACAGCAGACCCTGGAGTCGCTCTTCTTTGAACTTACCCAGACCCGTCTGCGCGACTGAGCCATGCTGTTTTCCATCATAAAAAAAGAGCTGCTACTGCTGTCCCGCGACATCCATGCGCTTGCGGTGCTCTTTCTGATGCCAGTCGCGTTTATTCTTATCATGTCTCTGGCGTTGCAGGATACGATGCGCGATGAGACCGAGCATAATCCGAAAATCGGCATCTGGATTGAATCACCCGAGCTTCAGGTCAAGGGCATTGTATCGGCCTTGACCCGCCTCGATGGTTTTCAGGTCATTCGTTTCTAGAGCAAATCCATGCTGCTGAAATCCCTGCAAGTGGATAATCTGACCTCTGGCATCATCCTGCCCGCCGGCTTCTCCAATGCCTTGAAAAAGCCCAAACCTGCCCTTGATGACAGATTGGAACTGATCTATTCAGCGACAACACCGGTTATCCTGCGACGCCTGATCCTTGCCTCCGTCACCAAGTCTCTCGCTGCCTATCAGATGGAGCTGTTGTTCAGTTCCAATATCATCTCCTCACCCAATCAGGCGGCACAGAAGCAGAAGTTCCTTGGTCTATCGCTCATCACCACCCGGGATCTGGCTCGGCCCGCGGGCCAGGAGCATCCCAGCTCCGTCCAGCAAAGCGTACCCGCCTGGCTGATCTTCTCGATGTTCTTCGTGGTGATTCCCATCTCCACCACCCTGCTCACGGAGAGACAGCAGGGCACACTGCAACGCTTGAGAACCTTCCCTGTGCCCGGCAGTTACCTGCTGCTGGGTAAACTCGTGCCCTATGTCGGCATCAACATGATTCAGACCCTGTTGATGTTTCTTGTGGGGATCTATGTGGTACCGCTTTTGGGTGGAGTGGGTTTGCAGTTGCAGGGCGAAATCTGGCTCCTGCCGCCACTCGCCTTGTCCGTCAGCCTGGCCGCCATCAGCTTTGCTCTATCGATCGCAACCCGGGTAAGCAGCACCGAACAAGCGACAACCATCGGGGGGATCAGCAACCTGATCCTGGCCGCCTTTGGCGGTATCATGGTGCCCACCTATGTCATGCCGGAGTTCATGCAGACAGCCGCCACCTTCTCACCGATGAACTGGGGCCTGGAAGGATTTTTCTCCATCCTGTTACGCAATGGCGATCTCGGCATGGTAGCCCCTGAAATCGTCAAGCTGCTGCTACTGGCTGGTGGTTTATTTCTACTGACACTCTATTCTTACCGATGTAATCCCCGTGTCGCCCTACTCGGCGGCATGCGCCATTAACCGCAGATAATTGCCCATGTAGGCTTCGCGCGGCAGGCGCTGAGCGGTATTGCTAAAGGCACACGCATGCTGTCGGCAATATTCGCCGTTGCTCAGGTAGTTGAGTATGAGCGGAGGTAGTTCGTAGTGACGCATCACCGGATAGACCTTTGCTTCGCCGTTTTCGATGATGGCAATGCGATTGTGGTAATAGCTTTTTTCCTTATTGTCCAGGTAACCTAGCGCCTTGTAGGTATTTGGGCCGTTGCGCAGGGGCGGGACGTGATCGGAGATCAAGATGATCAGGCTCTCTCTGTCCACGCTAAGCAGTTGATTGACGTAGTCGGCAATGGCTTCAGTGCGGTAATAAAACTGATTCACCATGCGTGCTAAATGATCGTCGGAGTAGTGGGACTCCAGCTCGATAATTTCAGGGCGCTTTTCTGGATCGAGAATATGCGGCGTATGTCCGTAAATCGTCAGCACATAGTTGAACAGGGGCTGATCGGCCTGTTGCTGGAGGTGAGATTTGATGAATCCCAGGTTTTGTTCAAACAGTGATTTGTCAAACAGGTACTCCTCCTTGCCCGGATCGCCAAAGCGCAGATAGCTTTTTCGTGCACCGGAAAACTCCTGGGGAAAATAGTTTTCAGCGAAACCCATGCCGATGTAGCCCGGCAGCGCATTGAAGAAGTTGGGTTTATAGCTGTTGGTGGCTACGCTGCGATAGCCTAATTTCCTGAGCTGGCTTGGCAGGCAATGGGCTTGAGCTCCGGTAAAAACGTTGAACTCCACACTGGAGAGTAGTTCAAACGCTGGAACACCGCACAATACCTCAAATTCAGCCTGTGCCGTGGCGCCTCCAAAGACTGGCGCCAGTGACAGACCCAACTTGTCTCCAAACAGTTTGTCGAACTCCGGGTGGGCCGGTGGTCTGGAAAAACCCAGGTCACGAAACAAGCGGGGATCGAGAAAGCTCTCCAATACAATCAGATGGATGTTGCGGCGGTTATTGTGAGGTTGTAGTTCATCCACCAGTGCCGCCACCTGCCGATTATAGGCCGGCTGGTTCCGATGGGGTTCTAGTTGATCCAGGGAGCTTTGGCGCTGGGCTTCGCGGTAGAGCAGCATGGCAATGCGGCCATTGTATTCCACGCTTTTGCTGTTGGAGTACTTGACGATTTCCACCGCCATCTGTTCAAAGTTAATGGCGAAGGCGCTGGGTAGGCTATTGATACAAATAAAAAGTATCACCATGGGTGATAGCCAGAGGATGAGCGTCCTGGAACGGCGGTAATCAACCATGGCAAGAAACAGACCGGCCGGAATCACCACTGCCGCGGCAAGCAGTGTCGAATAGCTGAGCGGCAGAATCTGCAGCAGTTCGGGAAGTTCCGAGATATTGATCAGGCGAAATACTGAGCCGAAGGCGAGGTAGAAAATATCATGCACCAGGTAGATCAGCAGTATGGGCAGGCCCGCTAGCAAGCTGCGCCCGGCAACCGGTTTCAATATCGAAAAAAACAGGCTGTAGAGGTAGATCACCAGCGCCAATTCGATGAATTGACGGCTGGTGTGTTCGGTGCTGAAACCGCCCAGGTCCTCCATGATCAATGTGTAGCCATAGAGCACCAGGATAAGCACGCCTGTGCAAAGGAAGAGAACGAGCCAAGCGGGGCTTGACTGGTAAGAAAATACGGACTGTTTGAGCATGATCAAGGATTTTGCAATGAAATCCAGTGATTTATCAAATTAATCTATCTTATCCTGATCTGCTCATCTGATTGGGTCCGGCATCTACGCTTTCCTTAAGATACCCATCACGAACAGGTTTCCCCGGAAATCGTACGCCCTCCTCGCCCCGTGGCGTCGTTGCAATTCCTTGCAATAGACTGGCTATTACGCGTCATCGCGCCTTGCCACGAAACAAGGATGACGCACCCTTCCTCGGGAAAACCTATCCGTGATGGGTATTCTGCGTTTTTCGGTAACTTCTCAATAAGCCGGGGCAATTCTTTTAAAAATCCCCCTCAATCCCCCTTTTTCAAAGGGGGAAGTCAGAAGGTGCCCCGGCTTATTGAGAAGTTACGTTTTTCGACCCTAAATGGCTATTCCAAACAAAAATACCGGCCAGAATAGTATCGTTTTTCACTATCCCTCCCGTACAGCACCCAGTGATACCTTGGGGCTATCGTTGCTCGTGTCCAAAGTCAGGAAATTGGTATTCGCCAAGGCGGGAATCTGTTCCGCCGGCACCGGTCTGCTGAAGCAGTAACCCTGGATAATGTCGCAGCCGATGCCGCTGATCACCTTAATCTGCTCATGGTTCTCCACACCCTCCGCCACCACACTGTGACCCAGAGCATGTGCCACGCCAACAATAGTGCCCAGAATAATGGATGACCCGGTATCCTCCAGCATATCGATGATGAACAGGCGATCGACCTTCAGACAGTCGATAGGCAGGTGTTTAAGGGAAGCCAACGATGAGTAGCCGGTGCCGAAATCGTCGATGGCGATCTTCACTCCCATCGCCCGCAGGCGCTCGAACATGGCCAGGTTGTTCCCGGTAATCTGCACCACACTCTCGGTGACCTCCAACTCCAGATTCTCCGCCTCCCAACCCGTCTCATCCAGCACCTGGGCTACTGAGTCGAGAATTGCCGGATCCTGGAAGTGAGTGGGCGAGATATTCACCGCCATCTGAAATTTAGGCAGCCCCATATCCCGCCAGGCGGCAGCCTGCTGGCAGGCGGTTCTGAGCACCCAGTCGCCCAGCGCCTTGATCTGGCCGATACGTTCCGCAATGCCGATAAACTCGATGGGAGAGATCAAACCCTTGCTCGGGTGACGCCAGCGCACCAGCGCCTCCACACCCACCATGCGGCCATTGCGGATGTTCACCTGGGGCTGATAGTGAAGCTCCATCTCGTCGTTGTCGATGGCCAGGCGCAGGTCCTGTTCCATCTCCAGACGGTGTTCCGCTTGAGCGGTGAGTTCCGGCTGGTAGAAGGCATAGCGGTGCTTACCTTCCTCCTTGGCTGCATACATGGCGCTGTCGGCCGCTTTCAGTAAGGATTGCAGGTCCTCACCATCCTCTGGAAAATGAGCGATGCCGATACTGCATCTCGGACGAATCTTCTGTAGCCCCAAGTCCACCTCTTGGTTGGTCTCCTGCAGGCAGCGGCTGGCCACATCCGCGGCATCATACTGATCGCTCACATTGTCGATCAGCAGACAAAACTCGTCACCGCTGAGGCGCGCGATAAAGTCGGTATCCCGCAGCACGCGCTGCAGACGCTGGGCAACGATCTTGAGTAGTTCGTCGCCCACATCGTGGCCCAGGCTGTCGTTCACATCCTTGAAGCCGTCCAGGTCCAGGAAGAGCAAAGCAAAGTGCTCATCCCGCCGCTGTGCCGCCTTTATCACATCCTCCAGATGTTTGTAGAAATAGGCCCTGCTTGCCAGACCGGTCAGTTCGTCGGAGTAAGCCAGCTGGCGGATGCGTTTCTCAGCTACCCGCTGTTGCGTGATGTCCTGTACGGTCCCCAGCACCACTCCTGCGGAATCGGGGGCCAGATCCAGCTCCTGATGCGCGGTGATGACCTGGTTATGCTGGGTGAGCAAACGATAGTCGGAGGGCTGTAGCGGAGCACCGTTCAGCACCGAGGTAATGATGTTCCGAATGAACTCCTGATCCTCCGGGTGGATCAGCTGCAGATAATCACTGAGCCGGTTGCAGCAGATATTCTTGTCAACGCCCAGCATTTCGCCCAGTTGGTCGGAGATCAGCATCTGGTCCTGCTTCGAATCCCAGCGCCAGTAGCCCAAACCGGCCATGCGCTGTGCACTGGCGAGCCTCTCCTGGTTCTCGTGCAGGGCCTTGGTGTCCTCTGCTGCCCTTATCTGGAAACGAATACGGTGGATGAGCACGGTGTAGTTGAGTGGTTTGGTGGTAAAGCTGGCGGCGCCTGATTCAAACGCCAGATTGACCGAATCCATGTCTTCCAGGCCGGTCACCATCAGGATAGGGATGGCGCGAAATTCCCGGCGTTTTCGCATCTGCCGGCAGACCTCGAAACCATCCATCCCCAGCATAACCGCATCCAGTAAGACCAGGTCGGGCAGGTTCTGTTCTATCAGGGAGAGTGCCTCTTCCCCACTGGCGGCCTCATCCACGCTAAACCCAGCCCCTTTCAGGGCTTCTCCGGTGGTGAGGCGGAAACCGGCATCATCATCCACCAACAGGATGCGTCCACGGCTGCTGCATTGCTCGTCCGCGGTCACAGGGCCGGAAGAGGCCATTGTCTGAGCGGTCTCCCGGCTCAGCGCGCTCAATACCTGAGGCAGAAGCACCTCGATGGATTCAACCCACTCCAGGGCATTCTTCAACTGCTCCTCCCTGGCATTTGCTTCAAGCTGCTTGCACAATTCAGATAAGCCCATTGCGCCCAGGTTGGCGCTGCCCGACTTCAAGCTATGCGCGATCCGTCTTAGAGTTTCGGCATCTTGCGCCTCAGCAGCCTGGCGCAGGACGACCACATCGCCCGGGGCCTGTTGCAGAAAGTGCCCGATGGCTTTGCTCAGTACATCCCTGCCACTCATCTCCTCCAGTGAGCGCAGCTGTGTCAGCGGCTCGGGATCAAGCACTCCGTCAGTGGTCACCGAGGGGACGTTGGGCGTCTCTTCAGGTGGAGCTGGCTCTTCCTCCGTCAGCAGCCACTTTCGCAGCAGGTCGGCCAGTTTGGACTGGTTGAAGGGCTTGCTCAGGTAATCATCCATACCTGCATTGCGGCATTCTTCCTGAATGCCTTTCTGTACATCGGCGGTGAGCGCTATCACCGGGGTTCGGTCAATGCCCTGTTCCGCCTCGATATGGCGGAGCTCGCTGGTGGAGCGGAAGCCGTCCATCTCCGGCATGTGACAATCCATCAGGATCAGGTCGTAGCGCTTGTTGGTGGCGGCCTTCAGGGCCTCGACGCCGTTTTCCGCCAGATCCACCTGACAGCCCAGAGCCATAAGCATGCCGATGGCCACTTCCTGGTTGACCGGGTTGTCTTCGGCCAGCAGCACCTCGCCGCTCAGTTTGGAGACCTGCTGCGTTTTTCTGCTGCTTGAGATAACCTTCTCGCCCATTACCTCACGCAGGCAATCAAACAGTTGGAGTTGGCGCACTGGCTTATGCAGGTAGCGGGAGATGCCGGATTCCCGAGCCATGAAGGATTCGGTGTCGAACCCGGTGGAACTGAGCATCACCAGGTGGGGAGGATGGATCGAGGCATCGGCGCGGATGATGCGGGCCAGTTCCAGCCCGTCTATCTCTGGCATGTGCCAGTCTAGCAGGACGATGCGATAGGGATCATTCTCCTGCGCGGCCCGATGCAGGGTCTCCATGGCCTTGGCCGCTGAGTCGACGCTACCGTTGCGCATACCCCAGGCAATGACCTGGTTGTGCAGGATCTCCCGGTTGGTGGCATGATCATCCACGATCAACACCCGTACATTACGCAGGATTTCAGCCTCAGGTGAGATAGTGGCGCCATCCGCGGCCGCTGCCAGTTGAATGCTGAGGCGGAAATGAGCGCCTTCGCCTGGGGTGCTCTCCAGTTCGATATCGCCGCCCATCAAATTCACCAAACGCCTGGCGATGGCCAGTCCCAGACCGGTGCCGCCATGGCGGCGAGTGCTTGAGCCATCCGCCTGGCTGAAGGCATTGAAGATCTCGGTCTGCTGCAACTTGGGAATCCCCGGTCCGGTATCCGAGACTTCAAATGCCAGCCGCAGGTGGTCGACACGCCGTTCGCCCACCCGGCACCAGAGTCGGACCTCGCCCCGTTCGGTGAACTTGATTGCGTTGCTCAGCAGGTTGAGCAGGATCTGGCGCAGCCGCACTGAGTCGCCTCGCACCCTATGCGGGAGGTCCGGCGGCAGGTTGGGCACCAGTTCCAGGCCTTTGCGGTGAGCCTGGCCGGCCACCAGCTCCAGGGTATCTTCCAACAGGGCGCGGAGATCGAAGTCCTCCTCGCTAAGCTGGAGTTTATCTGCTTCGATCTTGGAAAAATCGAGGATGTCGTTGATTACACTCAGCAGGGCCTCCGCGGAACGGTGGGCGGTGTTGGCCAGGCGATGGGCGCGGATATCCAGGCCGGTATCCAGCAACAGCTCGGTCATGCCGAGGACCCCATTCATGGGAGTGCGGATCTCATGACTCATGGTGGCGAGGAATTCGCTCTTGGCCTGGCTCGCAGCCTCAGCTGCCTCCTTGGCTTCCAACAGGCTGGCAGTACGTTGTGCCACCTGATCTTCCAGGTCCTCACGGTAGGAGGCAAGCTTGTTGTCCCGCTCCTCGATCTGACCCAGCATCTCATTGAAACCGGCAGTGATCGTCCCAATTTCATCTTTCTCCCCGGGTTGCAGTCGCAGGCTGTAGTCCTGTTGGCTGGAGACTTGCTGCATGCCAGCCACCAGCGCATTGATGGGTGTGGAGATGCGCCGCTGCAGCCGGCTGGAAATCATGTAGATACCGGCCATGATCAGCAGCCAGAGGGTCAGGACGATATACAGAAAGTGGAAGAGCCGTTGGTAGATATCAGCAAAGGTCGATTCAATCTGTACGAAACCAATCACCTGATTGTCCAGAATAATGGGGTTGATCAGGTCAAATCCGGCTTTATAACTCCGATAACCCCGCTCACCGCTCAGTATCATGGACTCTCGCCAGTGCGCATCTTCTTCGAGCATCAATAGGCGAGCATCGTCATCAATGGCGTAGCTGGAAAACAACTCACCATTCTCCTTGAAGATGCTTGCACCTGTGATAGTCTGCTCCGTCTTCAGAGATTTCAGCAAGGTTGTGGCGGTCTTCTCGTCATCAAAGGTCAGGGAGGCCGTGGCATTGGTGGCGATGAAGTCCGCCAAGACCGAGATGCGTTCGACCAGGCTCTGGCGGTAAGAAATGAGGTCGATGGCGATGTAGGCCAGTGAGGCAATCAGCAGGGCGCCCCCGCTGGTCAGCAGGATCATGCGCCTGAGCTTCTGGGTAATGCTGAGGTCTTTCAGAAAACTCATCTCTTTGCTAATCCGTCGAATTCACAATGGTGGCCAGTTGCAGCAGGGGGGCAGCAATTTTCAAACCTGACAGTCTGGCGCGCTCGATATTGATTTTGAAGCCGATGCGTTTCCCTGCGGTAAACTGGATGATGCCACCCTGTTCGGCGAAACCCTCCACATCACCTACGCTCAATATTGGCATCTCTCTCAAACCCTGCAGGATGGGACGCAAAAATGCCCGCTTGGAGTCACTGATGAAGACCAGGTCACAATGACCCCTGACCGCTTCGGACTGATCCAGGCGCCGGATGACAATGGCCCTTCCCGCCACCTTGCGCTGCTCCAGTGCGTTCAGCGCCGTACCAAAATGGTCTTTACCGAGCACACAGAGGCCAAACGGCCAGTCCGATGCGTCGCTATCCGTTTCGGGCCACTCGACGAACTTGGTCAGCTTGTAGAGCAGCGCCGCCTTCAGCTTGTATTCCGCGTTGGGTCTATGTCCGCTCATGCCATGGAGCGGAAGGGTGATAAGCAATATCAGCAGACAGCACTGCAAGGCAACACGTTGGAAGCTTGTGCTGAAATGGAATTTCATGCGCGAATTATTTCAACTGTCCCGGCTGGGTCTGCCTCAGAAATCCCAACGGATCTTGCCGTAAACAGAACGTTCGACTTGGGTTTCGCCACCGGTAGAATTCCCGACAAATTCAGTGTGAGCCCCCCCCTGAAGATTCTGCCCCACCAGAGAGAATTCCAGATTTTTCCTCGGTCGCCAGCCCAGGCGTACATTCAGGCTGGTGTAGCTTTTAATCTCGATATCATTGCGCAGGGCGGTGCTGCTGGAGACGGGTAATTTGTCCACATAATAGGCCCAGAGGTCCAGTTCCCACTCCTTCGTCAGATCCATGCTGGAGCGCAGGGAGATTTGGTGTTTCGGGCTGGAGCCCTCACCGACCTGAACCGATGTGCCTGAATCCTGGCTGTCGCGGTCAAGATCGAGGGACAGGTTGACATGGGAATAGCTGGCCTGAATCCTCCACCAGAGGGAGGGCCGCCAGTCCATTGCGATCTCGAGGCCTGTGGCATGTCCGGACATCTTGTTGCCGAAAACAGTGCTGTATCCATCAGTGACCTCGTTGGTCTGTAGATCCTGATAGTCGTTGTAGTAGGCGGCCAGATCGAGAGAGAGGTTCTCCAGGGGCTGGATACGGTAACCCAGCTCATAGGCAATCAGAGCCTCCGAATCAATGTTCTCATTTCCATTAATCGTTCCGGTTACCGGCACTGTCGGAGCGAAAGGGTTTCCGGTAGTGATAACACCGGAAAATATGACGATCCGACCATCCGAGCTAAAGCGGGAGGGGGTCCTGACTGCCCGGGAAACAGAGCCCCAGAGTGAGCTTTTTACGTCGGGTTTCCACAGGGCCCGGATACTGGGCTGAATCTCGTAGCCGGTGTAGTCGTTGTGTTCGAATTTTGAGCCGAGCGTCAGGTAGAAATTCTCGGGGGCCAGTTCGATCTGGTCCTGGATGAAAGCGCTGTAAATGTTCCGAGAGTCGTGATCGGGATCAAACGATACCGAAAAGGAGTTATCAAAATCATCTCTGATGTTGCGGTATCCCAGCCCCCAGATCAGCTCCTGTCTCTCTCCGATGGTCAGGTTGTGCTGAAAATCGATATCCAGGGTGTCGTGGATACGGCCGAGAAAGATCTCGTCCCGCTCCCTGTGGTCATAATAGACCTGGAGGGCCATGCTGGATTGGTCGGTGAGAGAGTGGTTCCAGCGCGCCAGCAGATTCCAGCCGGAGTTTTCAATGGTATCTGAGACGCCAGGTCCTAGCGTTGGAATCATGGTGTATGGAGGGGTGGCTGGGTCGATGCTGGCCGGGTCGA
Source organism: uncultured Gammaproteobacteria bacterium (assembly GCA_965372385.1). Taxonomy (GTDB): domain Bacteria; phylum Pseudomonadota; class Gammaproteobacteria; order Chromatiales; family Chromatiaceae; genus JASJBU01. The sequence continues at coordinate 10,502 of CBDVCD010000087.1, forward strand.
TTGTGGTGGGATCCATCCATAGGGGAGGAGAGGTCTGGTTTACGTCCGTGTTATAGAGATCACCCTGCAGGGTCCACTGGTCCTGGCCGGTGGGTTCCGCGTCGATGCGGAAACCCGCGCGCAGGGACTTCCAATCGTCCCCTGCATCACTGCCATCGGCTTCCAGCACGTAACTCTCCCGCTCAAAGTACTTGGCATAAAAACGACCCTGGGTGTTTTCATCCAGCTCCTCACCATAACGAAAACCGGCAAACCCTTTCTCTTTATTACCAGCGCCCAGGGTCACCAGACCTCCCTGGGTGTCGCTGGCGTATTTGGTGATGATGTTGATCACACCATTCACCGCATTGGCCCCCCAGAGGGTAGCGCCCGGACCTCTGATCACCTCGATGCGGTCGATATCCTCCAGCAGGGTATCCTGCACATCCCAGTTAACCCCGGAGAAGGAAGGTGCATAGACGCTGCGTCCGTCCATCAGCACCAGCAGTTTATTGCTCCATTGACCATTGAATCCACGGCTGGTGATGGCCCAACTGTTGGCATCAATAAGCGCCACCTGCACACCGGGCGCCATGCGCAGGGCCTCGGGAATACTGGTCACCCCGGAGCGGCGGATATCTTCCTGAGTAATGACATAAATGGCTGCCGCGGCCTCGGTCAGCCGTTGCTTCTTCTTGGAGACCGAGGTGACCTCCATGGAGAGCAAATCTTCCAGATCCAGATCCAGATAGTCCTCCACCGACTCGCTGGCGTGTGCCGGACCGGCCAACAGGGTGGATGAAAGGAGGGTGGTGAGGAAAAGGGTTTTCCTGCGGTGATTGGTAGCGGGTGTTTTCATCACATAGAATCCGGATTTCATCCCTAACTTGTTACTTGAAATCAGGTCCTGCTGTCCGCAGGGCCACGGTTAAGTCCGTATGCCCGGTCTTAACGGCCTGGTTAGGAATTTATTAAGTTAGGGCCGCGGGGCATGGATGCCCAGGAACAGCCCACATCTGCCGTGCAGGGATACACAAATGCAGCGATTGCAGGATGCA
>CBDVCD010000088.1:0-11520 GCA_965372385.1 uncultured Gammaproteobacteria bacterium
CGCTCACCCAAATTTTCCTTCTATGTAATCCTGGGTCTGCTGATCCTTCACATTCCCGGTGAATAGATCTTCGGTTTCGCCGATCTCTACGCATCGGCCTTCCAGGAAAAAGGCGGTGCGGTCGGCCAGACGTCGGGCCTGCTGGACCAGATTGGTTACCAGGATGATGGTCATTTCCGACTTCAGCTCTTTCAGCACGTCCTCGATGCGCATGGTGGTGACAGGGTCCACGGCGATGGAGAACTCGTCCAGCATCAGCAGCTCAGGATCCTGGGAGAGGGCGCGGGAGATGGTCAGCCGCTGCTGCTGACCACCGGAAAGGAGGCTGCCCAGGGAATCCAGACGGTCCTTGACCTCGTCCCAGAGAGCGGCGCGAGTCAGGCAGCGCTCGACGATGATATCCAGCTCCGCCTTGTTATTGATGCCGCGCAGGCGGGGCGAGAGGGCCACGTTCTCGTAGATGGTCAGGGGCAGTCCCACGGGTAGCGGAAAGACCACACCGATGCGGCTGCGCAGGGCATAGACGTTTTTCAGCTTGCGGGTATCCAGACCGTTGAACAGAACTTCGCCTTCTACCTGCATGTTTGAATTAAAGGTGTTCATGCGGTTCAGAACCTTCAGAAACGAGGTTTTGCCCGCATTGGCAGGGCCGATGATACCGAAGATCTCGTGTTCCCGTATGTCCAGCGTGACATCGCTCAGGGCCGGTACACCGCCGTAGCTGATGGTCAGGTCCCGTACTTCCAGCTTGATGGGGGCTTTGGTCGACTCTTCCACTGCTGCAGTTTCGCTTGGGTTGAGGCTTGTACTTACCATTTCTTTTTGCCTCTCAGATGCATGCGGAAGGCGATGGAAATACTGTTCATGATTAGCACCATGGCGATGAGCACCAGGGCCACACCGTAGGGTAGTTCATCGGGGACGCCGGGGACCTGGGTGGCGACCACGAACAGGTGCAGGGACATGGCCATGGTCTGATCGAAGACGCTCTGGGGCAGGAACGGCATGAAGAACACGGCGCCGGTGAACATGATCGGTGCAGTCTCCCCCGCGGTGCGTGAGACCTCAAGGATGATGCCGGTGAGGACGCCGCTTATCGCGTTGGGTAGCACCACCCGGCGGATGGTCTGCCAACGGGTGGCGCCCATGTTCCAGCAGGCCTCGCGGAAGGCGTGGGGGACCGCCCGCAGGGACTCCCGGGTGGAGACGATCACCACCGGCAGGGTCATGACAGCCAGGGTCAGACTGGCGGCCAGGATGCTGGTGCCGAACTCGAAGAAGATTACGAAGGCCCCCACCCCGAACAGGGCGTGCACGATGGAGGGCACACCCGCCAGGTTGATAATAGCCAGCTGGATGATGCGGGTGAACCAGTTGTCCCCGGCATATTCATTCAGGTAGATAGCCGCCGCCACCCCCAAGGGTACGGAGGCAATAAGCGCGACGGCGACGATCCAGATGGTGCCCAGCAGGGCCGGAAAGATACCACCCTCGGTCATGCCATTGGTGGGGTCCGTGAACAGGAAGTCGATGGAGATGATGCCTCCACCCTTGTAGATGAGGGTACCCAGGATCACGACCACCGGTATGATCAGGATGATGGTCATCAGCATGAACAGGATGCGGAACAGACCCTGGACCTTTTTATTTCTTGCGTTCAGCGTGGATTCTGCGAACATCGATTTACCCTTTGCGCACGCCGCGCACGATGAGGTCCGCGGTCAGGTTGATCAGAAAGGTGATGACAAACAGGAAGATACCGATGGTGAACAGCACCTTGTAATGGGGTGATCCCACGGCGGTTTCTCCCAGTTCGGCGGCGATGGTGGCGGTCAGGGCGCGCACCGAGTCGAACAGGCTGCCCGGGATGTTCACCGCGTGGCCGGTGGCCATCAGCACTGCCATGGTTTCGCCGAAACCCCGGCCTACGCCGAGCAGTATGGCGCCCAACAGGCCGTTCTTGGCCGCCGGCAGGACGGTCTTGAAGATCACCTGCCAGCGGGTGGCGCCTAAAGCCTCCGCGGCCTCCCGGTAGCGGTCGGGCACCGCCTTGAGCGCATCCTCCGCGATGGAGGTCATGATGGGCGCCGCCATCAGTCCCAGGATGATTCCGGCATTGAGCACGTTGAGCCCCACCGGGACATCGAACAGAGCGATGATCAAAGGATTCATAATGGAGAGCCCGATGAAACCCCAGACCACGGAGGGGATGGCCGCCAACAGCTCGACCAGGATCTTGAGATACTCCCGGGTCTTGCCGGTGGAGAATTCGCCGACAAAAATAGCTGCGCCGAGTGAAAAGGGTATCGCCACAATCATCGCCAGCCCGGTGACGCTGGCGGTGCCGGCCACCAATGCCAGGATACCGTACTCCGGGGCATCCTCATCGGCCGGGTCCCAGAAGGGTGACAGAAAGAACTCCCGGAAGCTAAAATCCTCCAGCAGAAAACCGAAGCCTTCCACGGTGATGAAGGTAAAGATTCCGATGACGAAGATGATGGCGGAGATGCCCGCGATAAAGACGACTACCTGAACCAGTTTGTCTAGATACCAATCGAGGTTGCGGCGGTCGAATTCCGCCGCCGATGTTTGTCGTGCCGGGTTGACTGCGGACATCTCAGGAGGCTCCTTCACCGCGGAGGGTTTCCATCAGGTCCTTGACCTGCAGCGAGATCGCACGATACAGGTTTTCGAAACCCTGTTCGTCTCCGGCCTCCGGCACCGGACCCAGATCCCATTCAAGGGCGGTGCTGTGGAAGGGGATCTCGGGGAGATAGGAAGAGACCTCCCCTTCCAGGCTGACGATGACAAACTGATCCGAGATGGTGCGCGCAGTCAGGTCGTCGAGTGAGGAGGGCTGTATGTTGCTCAGGCCCTGTCCCCGTTTTTCCAGGAAAGAGACCAGGTCTGCATTCAGGTTGGAGGCGGGCTGTCGGCCCGCGCTCAGATATTCACCGCTGTCGGGATAGTTCCTGCGGGCGATGGCTTCGGCCATCTGACTCTTGCAGCAGTTCTCCTCATCGATGAACAGCACCTTGTAAACCTTGGGCGCCTTCTGTTCCCCGGTGACTGCGAAAATCGCATCCTCGCACAGGTTCTTGGCCTGATCCGCAACCCTTTTCAGCTGGGTAAAGACCACGAAAACAGCCAATACCTCTTTGGCTCTGCCGAGGTCTTGATTGGCCATTATTTCGGTATAGATGCTGTCCAGGTTATTTTCCATCTGGTCGGCCAGCAGTTTGGTGCTCCTGCCCATCTCCGCATTGAGGTCGTTGAAGGCGTGGATGGACTGTTTCAGCATGAGCAGGGTCTCGCTGGCCATCCGGTCCAGTTCCCGCATCATGTTACCTTCCGGTGGCTTGGACAACTGAACGGCCTCTCGCGCGATGGTCACTGCGTAGTCGCCGATGCGCTCCAGTTCCATGTTGACCCGGATGACCGAGGAGAGCAGGCGCAGATGCCCCCCGCTGGGGAGATGGATGGCAATGAACTTATGACAGATACTGTCGATTTCGCGCATGCTCCTGTTGATCGCGAGATCATTCAGGATAGTCGCGTAGGCCAGTTTCTTATTACCGGTCTGCAGGGCGTGTATGGCGTTGGTTACTGACGCCTCGACCTGTTCCGCCTGTTTCTCCACGCGGTTGCGAATCTTATTAAGGTCATTTTCCAAACGTTCTTCGAGATGGGTCATTAGCCGATACTCCGCTCAGGAGGATAAAAAGAGTGACTACGCTCTGTTGTTTGCTGTGTGACAGCACAGTGGGGCACAAGGCCCCACTCCTATTTTTGCGGGTTTATCCGCAGCTCACGTCACGGACCGGCGCATAACCCTTCTTCAGGAGAATGCATTGGCCTACATCGCTCTTGATCCAGTCGAGGTAGTTCTTGATCTCACCCGTCGGCTCGCCGTTGGTGTACATGAACAGGGGACGCGCAATCGGGTAGCTGCGGTCGCTGGCAGTCTCGACGGTGGGGTTGATGCAGGTATCGCCGGCCTGCTTGGCGATGCAGACCATCTTCAGGTGGTCAGTGGCGTAGGCCAGGCCGCTGTAACCGATGGCGCAGGGGGTCTTTTCGACCAGGTCCACCACATCCTTGGAACCGTGCATGTCCAGGGTGCCTTGGCGGAACTTGCCCTTCTTACCCAGCACGGCCTTCTTGAAATAGACATAGGTGCCGGAGTTGTTCTGGCGGCTGACCACCACGATCTTGTCGCTCTTGCAGCCGGGAACTTTCAGACCGATATCAGACCATTTGGTGGCCTTGCCGCCACGGACGTAAATGTCCTTCAACTGTTCGAAGGAGAGGGACTTGGCAGGATTGTCTTTATGGATATAGACGGCCAGTGCGTCGTAGCCAACCACGTGCTCCACTGGATTCTGGCCCTTTTTCTTGGCCGCATCCACTTCCTTGGATTTCATCTTGCGGCTGGCGTTGGCGATATCCACCGTGCCGTTGATCATGGCCGCGATGCCCGTGCCCGATCCGCCACCGGACACCGCCACGGCCACGTCAGGTTTGACGTCACGATAGGTTTCAGCCCAGGCCTGGGCGACATTGACCAGGGTATCCGAACCTTTGTTCTGGATTAGGGTACGATCCGCCATGGCCGGCAGTGTGGTCAACAGGCTGGTTGCAGCGAACAGGGTTATGAATAGATAGGTTTTTTTCATCTCGAGTCCTCAATTGGATCGTCTTGTATTGTTGTAGAGTGCGAGAGATGTTTAGTTCTAAGGCGTTTATACACCGAGGAACTATCGATCCCCTTTCAAAATGGCCAGAGTTGTTATAATAATTGCATAGGGTACTATATGACAGAAATATTACAAAATTATGACAGCGGCCTATTTTAATATTTTTATGATTTTAAGCCCTTTCTTGCGTAGAGCATGATGGTCGTACTGGCAGTAGTAAAACTGAGTTGAGAATTTTTACTGTTCAACTTCCGTCCGGCGGCTTCGATTGATCAGTTCTTGCCAACCGGTCGTAGCTGAAAAACCGATGTTGACTTCGCTGGTTTTAAAGTGAATAAAAACTAAAAAATGCTCATCAGAATAACCATTAAGTGCTATCCTCCTGCTTTTACTAAATCCAATAAATCAGGGTCAGCGATCGGACGGAATTGATGAATCAGCTCATTGAATTCTATGAATCACTGGCGATCACATCTACTGATGTGGAACTGGCAATACGTGTCCTGTTCCAACTGCTATTTCTCAGTCTGTCAGCTATCTTTTCGGGTTCCGAAACCGCGCTTTTCTCCCTGAGTCGTATCGACCTGCAGAAACTCAGGCAAACCCGGGATAAACACTCGGAAAATATCCATGCCATGCTGGATGAACCAAGGCGCCTGATCATATCCATCCTGTGTGGCAACGAATTGGTCAATATCGCCTCGGCAGTCAATATGACGGGCATCCTGCTGCTTGTTTTCGGCGATGCGGATATTGGTTGGATCAACATCGTGATTATGGTGCCTTTGCTGCTTTTGATCGGTGAGATCACACCCAAGACGATTGCGGTCAGTTTCCCGTTGAAATTCTCGACCCGTCTGACCGCCCGTTTCCTGCCGCGCTGGATACTCTTCATTACACCACTCCGAGAGGCTGTCCGCCTGGTGGCCGACCGTATCACTACTTTTATCGTGGGTGATGAGGTCGACCGGGAAAATATTCTGCAAAGGGACGAATGGAGGACATTGCTGGAAGAGGGTGAGGAGACGGGTATCATCGATGCGACCGAGCGGGTGTTGATCGATAATGTACTGGAGGCCGCGGAGACCGACATTTCCCGCATTATGACGCCGGGTCCACGGATTCGTTTTCTCGATGCCGCTCTGCCGGTCGAGGAATTGATTGAAAACTTCCGTAACTATCAACATCCCAGGATTCCCGTCTATCAGGGGCATTGGGATAATGTTATCGGCTTTCTCCATTCCGAGGATATATTGAAGCTGGTGCGCGGAGGGGGTGACCTCTCCCAGGTGACATTGGATGTGATCCTCAAATCGGCTCATTTCGTCCCCCCGACCAAGAAAGTAGACGAAATGTTCGACTATTTCCAGGCACACAACACCCGGGTGGCCATCATCCTGGGTGAATATGGGGAGGTGCTGGGTATCGTCACCATGAAGGATGTCTTGAAGTTCATCTTCGGTGAGATATCGGGAAGGATGGAGGGGCAGGAGCACTACAAGGAAGAGGATGAGAACAGCTATGTCGTTCCCGGCGATATGCGACTGGGGGATTTCTATAATCTGACCAACTTTGATATTGACGATCCGGTTATGACGACGATTGGCGGGGTTGCCTTCCGGCTGTTCGATGGTCTCCCGCAGGTTGGGGATAAGGTCTCCTATGAGGGATATGAGTTTATTGCACGGGAGGTGAAAGGACTGAGAATCAGTCAGGTTCAGGTGCAAAAACAGTCTATGGAAAAAGCGGTGGCAAGATCAGCTGAAGAGGCTGAATCTGAGAGCCCCAATCCTGAATTGCCGGAAACCGAATCACCTGGGGTCGAAAATAGTACGCATGTGCCGGAACGCATCGAAAAGGAGGATAACTGATGGATTGGGTTGTTGAACTCCTGGTGATCGTGATCTTTCTGCTCTTGAAAGGGTTTTTCTCCGGTTCTGAAATTGCCATGGTGAATTCGGACAAGCTTAAGCTGAGGCATCAGGCCAAGTTGGGAGATAAGGGCGCAGGGTTGGTACTCAAACTATTCAAGACACCGGATGTCATATTGGGAACGACACTGGTAGGCACCAATATCGCGACTGTCACCATCTCAACCTTGGGCGCCTTGATCTTCATTGATCTGTTCGGCGCCAGTGGCGATCTGATTTCGGTCATCGTGATGACTCCACTGCTGTTGATCGTGGGTGAAGTGGTGCCCAAGAGTATCTTTCAGCAAAAGGCTGATACCATTGCGGGCCGTCTGATCTATGCCTTGCGTTTCTTTTCCTATCTCTTTTACCCGATTATCTTTATTTTCAGTGGCGTGGCGAGATTTATCACGCGTATCGTTGGTGATGGCGCTGTTCCGCAAAATATGTTCATCACCAGGGAAGAGTTGCGGGTTCTGCTCGACGTATCGGAAACCGCATCCGATCCCTCGACCATCGACCGAAAACGAATTCGTCGTATCATTCGCTTCGCGGATACCACGGTTGGTGAGGCGATGATCCCTTTGGCGGATGTGGTTGGGTTCAATGAAACGCGGAACATGAAAGAGGCGGTTCGCACGGTGATAAAGCATGGTTATAACCGCCTGCCTGTTTACCGGGGGAATATCACCAACGTCAAGGGTGTACTCACTCTGAGCACCTGGGATCTGATGAAGCCGGATCTGGAGGATCAGCCTATCTCCGATTATGTGAGTTCCACGCTCTATCTTTCGCCAAAACAGACGATCGACCGTGCGCTTCCCCAGCTTCAGGCGAGAGACGACCACTTGGCCGTTGTGGTGGACGAGTTCGGCTCAGCCATTGGCATTCTTACCATGGAGGATGTTTTTGAGGAGGTCGTTGGAGAGATCGATGTGGGTTACGACTTCGATGAGTACCACCCAAAACAGCGGATCAATATCGAGCACGAAAGTGAAACATCCCATCTGATGAGTGGCAGGATGCCGATTTCAGAGGTGAACGATATTCTCTATGCAAAATTCCCCGTTAAGGAGGCGCATACCATCGGTGGTCTGATCGTGAGCCGTCTTCGCCACATTCCTGAAAGTGGCGATTGGATTGAAGAGAGTGGCTATCGTATAACTGTCCTGGAGGCCGATGCCCGTTCAGTTATCAAGGTGCGGCTTGAGCAGTTGCTATGATATGGTTTGAATCTGAACAGGTAATCGAAGGAGTTTCGTGGACGATTTTTTAATTATGGCAGTGCTTCTGGTGCTTTCAGGTATTTTTTCCGGTACGGAAACAGCACTGGTTTCTCTCTCGATGGCTCGGGCGGAGTCTCTCTACCGGGAGGGCAGGGCAGGGGCAAACGCCCTCTATCAGCTGAAGCGAGACCCGAGCCGGATGCTGATTACGATCTTGATCGGGAATAATGTGGTCAATATTGCCGCCTCCGCCATGGCCACTGTAGTGGCGACGGAATATTTCGGTGACCGTGGCCCCGGCATTGCGGTAGGCGTGCTGACCATTCTGATCCTGATCTTTGGGGAGATCACGCCGAAGAGTCTGGCTACCCGATTTTCTGAGCGTATCTCGCTGTTTATCGCTCCGGTCATCTATGGATTCATGCGTCTGATCTATCCGTTGGTCTGGCTGTTTTTGCAGTTTACCAACTGGATCCAGTCACGTACCAATGCGGTGGGGGATCCGCTGGTGACCGAGTCTGAAGTGATCACCATGGTGGAGCATGGAGAAGTGGAGGGTGTTATCGAAGCCGACGAGCGGGAGATGATTCAACGGGTCTTCAACTTCAATGACCTGAAGGCGGAGGACGTCATGACGCCGCGCCGCCAGGTCTTCCGTCTGGATGGCCGGCTCCTGGTGAAGGATGTCCTCCCGGAAATCCTCAAGCAGCCCTATTCAAGAATTCCCCTGTTTGCTGACGACTCGGATGAGATCGTCAGCCATGTCTTTCTGCGTGACCTGATGAATGTGGTGGTCAGTGGTGATCTCGATATCCCGCTCAGCCAGATAGCCCAGGAGCCGCTATTTACTCCCGCCAACAAGCCTATCGATGAGTTGATCCGCACCCTGCGTAGCAAACGGAGACACATGGCCGTCGTAGTGGATGAACATGGCGCCATGCTCGGCGTGGTGACCCTTGAGGACCTGCTGGAAGAGCTGGTGGGTGAGATCTACGATGAGACGGATGTCAAGGAGGAGGACCTGAAGCAATTAGGGGATGGGCGTGTCCTCGTGAATGGCACGGTAGAACTCCGGGTGGTGGAGGAGTATTTTAATCTGGACATTCCCGGCAAACCGACCGATACCATCAACCGCTGGCTGCTGGAGCATACAGAACGTATACCCGTTAAAGATGAGCAGTTTGAGCTGGATGGCTTGTTGGTTCAGGTTGAGAGCGCCTCATCAAGAAGAGTCCATCAGGTGATAATGGAAAAGATATCTGAAGCTGATGCCGAGCCGGCTGTAGAGGCGAAACCTGAATCCTAACAGCCATGGCACTGGACAGAATAAAGGCATCATTTGCACTTATCCTTCAGCTCATTACGCCGCTTATAACCTTTTTTCAATTGCAGGGTGACAATCTTCAGTTCGGTTGATAGGCGTTTCTTTTTTGTGGGGTTGGATTCATCATCCAGTTTCTTCTTAAAATTCTTCTTTTTCTCCTCCAGCTTGCTCAGCAGATCGTCTATTCGGTCACACTGGATAATTTTCTTCTTTTCCCCCTTCCTCAGGTAGTCATTTAAACTGTCAATTAGCTTTTCGATACCCATGCCATGTCCCCCGTTATCAGATTGTTATAATTTCTAAATTTTCACATCCAGCGTAATGATACTATTCGTGTATTACAATATTCTTACGCCTCGACCGCTTCAAGTTCCGTTACTGTCTTGGCCATCCGTTTGGCGAAATAGTAGATGCGCTTCTGCTTTTCGATGATATCGACCTCGATGGTGTAAGCAGGAATACGGTTAGGCTCTTCGGCCACCAGTCGTGCCGCCTGATGGGCGGCTGCCGAATCGGACATCTTGCTGATCTCGTCCTTCATGGATATCACAACCTGTGCAGCTTCCTCATTGTTCTGGGAAACTGCCTGTACCGCTGTATCGAAGGCCTTGGTAACCAGCTTGTGGAAACCCAAAAGGACCTCGCGGGTCGGTTCACTGATCGAAAACCCTGCCTGTATCCGGTCAAAACCCAGATCCACCAAGTTGGTTTCAATCGTGTCACCAATGTTCTCGAGATCGCTCACGGCCTCCATGAGTTTGAGAAACTCCTCTGTCTGCTCATCCGTTAATGAACGCTTGCTGATACGTCCCATATAATCGACGATCTGCTCATAGAGGATATCCACCTTGTCATCCAGATCCCGGATAGTGGCCAGGGACTCCTTGTTGCCTTTAAGAATGGCTGGCATGATGTCATCCAGCATCTCCTGTACCGTCTCACCCATGTGCAGCACTTCCAGACGCACCCGGTCCAGGGCGAGTGAAGGCGTTGACAACAGCTCTTCATCCAGATACTTCGCACTGACCAGCATGTCGGCCTCTTCCAGCGTGCTTTCCGGAATCAGCCACTCGACCAGGCGGGCGATCTGGGTGGTGAAACCGATAAATATGAATGTGTTGGCAATATTGAAGATGGTATGGGCATTGGCGATCTGGCGAGGCGTTTCCGCACCCAGACGATCCACCCCGGAGAGTTCGGGGTGAGATGGCGAAAATGAGGTGACCCAATCGGCGAGATGATCAATAAATAACACCCATATCAACACGCCAGCGACATTGAACATGACATGTACAACTGCTGCGCGTACCGCTTCCCTGGGTTTACCAATGGAGGCCAGCATGGCGGTGACGCAGGTACCGATATTCGCGCCAAAGGCCAGAGCGATGCCTGCCGGGAGCGTGATAAACCCCTGGCTGGCCATGACGATGACAATACCGGTGGTGGCCGATGAGGACTGTATCAGCCCGGTGAAGGCGGCTGCCACCAGGATACCGATCAGGGGGTTTTCCATCTGAATCATCAGGTCGAGGAACGGCTGATAAGTGCGCAGGGGTTGCATGGCGTCGCTCATGACGCTCATGCCGAAGAACACCAGACCCAATCCCATGAGCATGGTGCCATACTGTTTTATCTTGTCCTGTTTGGAGATGAACAGCATGCTGAACCCAAAGCCGATCATCAGCAAGGCGGCCTTGGTCACTTTGAAGGCGACGATCTGCGCCGTGATCGTGGTGCCTATGTTGGCGCCCATGATCACCCCGACAGATTGTGACATGGACATCAGCCCCGCTGTGATAAATCCAACCACCAGCACGGTGGTGACAGAGGAGGATTGAATGATGGCGGTCACGAAAGCGCCGGTCGTGGCGCCCATGAAGCGATTGGCGGTCAGCTTGGCCAGGATCTGCTTCATGCGTTCGCCCGCAACTGCCTTGAGGGCATCGGACATCTGCTCCATGCCAAACAGAAAAAGCGCCAGCCCGCCAAACAGCTGCATGCCCATCACGCCCCAATTCATGTCTGGTTCAGAGCCTGTTGCTGCGAAAACAGGATAAGCCATGAATGCAACGGCCAGGCTTGCGAGAAACATGAGAGGCCATTTTATGGATTTGGTCTCCACCCAGAGCATATATTTCGAGAGCATACTGGACACCTCCGTGAGTTATTTTGTTTTGACGATAGTTACGGGTACAGGTGAAAGGCGTACTACCTGTTCGGCTTTCGATCCCAGTAACATATGATCCAGCCCGGTGCGGCCTTGACTCCCCATCACAACCATTGAGGCATTCAGTTTTTCAATAACCTGAAGGATTCTCGTCACCGGCAATCCTACTACGAGCATGGTTTTAGACTTGTGTAAC
>CBDVCD010000089.1:0-11435 GCA_965372385.1 uncultured Gammaproteobacteria bacterium
GGTCAGTATGCTGGCAGTTGTCGGCAAATACAGTGGGTTTTAAGCTACGGTAGCAAGACTGGTTCGGCCGAATCGATTCGCATGACCACTTTTCTGATGTTTCGTGCTGGAACGTCAAGAACCGGTGGATGAAATGCAAAACAGTAGAAATGGCCACTCCTTTTTTTACCCAGTCATTTTTTTCTTAGCCCTAAGGCAGGAGCCTTGCGGAACTTGTCAAAGAGATGTAGCAGACTGAGAAGCGGGAAACGCAACGTCATGCGTGGACCCGCGTAACGCATGACCTCTTTTACCCTGTTACGCATTTCGGCTGCATAGCAGTGTACTTCGCAGTGATTGCAGGCGGGTTTCGCTTGCTGGAAGGGACAGGTAGTGAGACGACGCTGTGCGTAGTCCAGTATTTGACTGCATTCAGCGCAGAGACTGCCATCGCCTTGGTGCTGGTCAGAACAGTAAATGTTTAGCATGGCCTCGAATGTGCGTTTTTCACGCTCGATTCGATCGCCACTGGAATTCGAATCAGTCATCCTCAGTTACTCGAAATCGGTCTTAGCCCTAAGTTTTTTCAATCGGCCTTTTTTGGCTTTACCATCTAAACGCCGCCTTTGCGATGCTTTTGTCGGTTTGGTCGCTCTTCTTTTCTTGCGAACCAATCCGGCTTTGAAGACCAATTCCTTAAGCCGTCTAAGCGCATCCTCTCTGTTCTTCTCCTGGGTACGAAATTTCTGTGCCTTTATGACGATCACGCCATCATGGGTAATCCGCCGGTCATTGAGTTTTAAGAGGTTTACTTTATAAGCAGCAGGTAACGAAGAGGCCTGTATATCAAAGCGCAGGTGAACGGCTGTCGCTACCTTATTGACGTTCTGGCCTCCTGCCCCCTGAGCGCGGATTGGATTAATTTCAATCTCGTTTTCGGGGATGATCAGTTGTTCTGTTATCTGCATTAGCAAAATTGTGGCTTGAAACCCTATATTTGGTTAGAATTACGGGTTTTTCAACTACGGCGTACCTATTATACTGTGATGGCTTAAATCCAATATCAATACGCCTGCCAAGAGGATATCCCAAGTGTTCCGCAAAGAGCTCAAAGTACTGGACTGCACGATTCGCGACGGTGGTCTGATCAACAACTACCATTTTACCGACGATTTCGTCAAGGCAGTCTATCGGGCGGCCTGTGAATCCGGTGTGGATTTCATAGAACTCGGTAAGAAGCTTGCCGTGAGTGAGGATTATACCCGGGAAAAGTTCGGCAAATGGAATTTCTGTGACGACGATGACCTGAAGATGATCATCGATTCCTGCGAATGCGAATATCGCCCCAAGGTGGCGGTTATGTTCGATATCGGCCGGGTCGATGTTGAATGCCTGAAGCCATGTGACCAGAGTCCGTTCGATATGGCCCGGATTGCCTGCTATGTACCCGACATCGATAAAGGTCTGGATCTGGTCAAGCGTTCCAAGGATCTAGGCTATGAGACTACCATCAATATCATGGCCTGCTCGGCAGCCATTCGTACTGAATTGGTAGAGGCCTTGAACCAGGTAGAAGAAACCGATGAACTAGACTACCTCTATCTGGTAGACAGTTATGGAGCCTTTTACTCTGAACAGGTAACCGACTATCTGAATCTGTATAAAAAGCACGTGCCAAGCAAGGAGCTGGGCTTCCATGCCCATAATAACCAGCAACTGGCCTTCTCCAATACCCAGCAGGCAATCATCGATGGTGTGAACCTGCTGGATGCCACTATCAACGGCATAGGCCGAGGTGCTGGCAACTGCAACCTGGAACTCTTGCTCAATTTTCTGAAGAATCCTAAGTTTGATGTGCGACCGGTGTACAAGGCGATACAGGATGTCTTCGTGCCACTGCGCGAGGAGATCGAATGGGGGTTCAATGATATATACGGTATCGGCGGCCATCTCAACCAGCACCCACGCGCCGCCATGAAGGTGCGCGCTGACGAAAAGCTGCGTGACCGCTGTTATGATTTTCTCATCGAGTCCATTGATATCGATGAGGCTGTTGTGTCCTGATACACGGATACACGGAAAACAGTGATGGCCCGCCAGCTCAGCGGGCCATCAATCAGATCCAGTTCCACCCTTCGCTCAATACCCAATAAATTTGACACAGTAGATTGCTGCGCTTACAAAGGCTGATACTTTATTACTAAAAGCCGGCATCGTTTGTGATATTATTCCCAAATAGCCACGGTCATTGGTGGTAGGGTTTTATAGACTGAGAATGAATAGAGGATAGGGAGGTCAGTAACAGATCGAAGGGGTGAACAGATTGAGAATAACAACCCAGGCGTCTCCACTGAGGGTGGTAATGTATTCCCACGATACCATGGGGCTGGGCCACATGCGCCGCAATCTGTCAATCGCCCGGGCACTAGTCGGTTCCGGGATGCGGACCAACGTACTGATGCTCACGGGTGCCAACATTGCGACCGGTTTTGCCATGCCGCAGGGGGTGGACTGTCTTACCTTACCGGGGCTATACAAAGAGCCCGATGGCAATTACCGGTCGCGTTCGCTCGGTCTTTCCCTCGACGAGCTGATTACTCTGCGGGCGATGACCATTCGTGGCGCACTGGAAGCCTACCAGCCGGACGTGTTGATCGTGGACAACGTACCTCGCGGCTTCAACGGGGAAATTGAGGAGACGATCAAACAGCTGCGTTACCGAGGGGAAACGCGTTGTGTACTTGGCCTGCGCGATATTCTGGATGATCCGGATAGGGTGCGAAAGGAATGGAAACAACGCGCCAACGAAGCCTATATCCACGAGTACTACGACGCCGTCTGGGTGTACGGGGATCCGGCTTTATACGATACCGCGATTGAATACGGATTTTCGGACCAGGTCACGCGCAAATTACACTATACGGGCTATCTGAACCGCAGCCTGAACCCGGACACAGCCGCGAACATACAGCAGGCCAATGACACACTCGATCTGCCCCCTGGAGAGACCCTGCTATGTCTGGCCGGTGGCGGTCAGGACGGCAGCACGCTGGCCCAGTTGGTCTGTGAAGCCAAGCTTCCGGCGGATATGAACCTGGTGGTGCTGACCGGGCCTTTCATGCCATCCGCCATGCGGCTGAAATTGCGCGCTCACGCGGCGGCGAATCCGCGCTTTCGGGTAGCGGAGTTCCATCCGGAACCAACGCGCTTGATGGCCCGCGCCGATCGCATTATCTCCATGGGCGGATACAACACGATTTCAGAAATTCTGTCACTGGAAAAGAGGGCCTTGATCGTTCCGCGCGTCTCTCCGCGGAGCGAACAGCTGATCCGTGCCGAGCGGCTCGAGAAACTGGGGTTGCTGGACATGGTTCACCCCAGCAAGGTCAAACCCGAATCGATCACCGGTTGGCTCCAGCACGATCTGGCGCCACCGCGATGTGCCAGTGAGCTGCTCGACTTTGGCGGTCTGAAACGCATACCGTCCCTGTTGAACAGGGTCATCGATAATCGCTGCCCCGCCATCCATCGCGTATCCGCTGGCGGGCAGGCATGAGCAGGATTCTGTTCTACTGTCAGAGCAGTCTCGGCATCGGCCATACGATCCGCAGTCTGCGAATCGCCGCGGGACTGAGCCGCTGTTTCGATGTCCACTTTCTCAATGGCGGTGAGTTGATCAAAGAGCTGCAGACGCCGCCGGGGATCCATATGAGCCAGCTCCCGGCCATCACCAGCGACCCTGAATTCACCAGCCTGCAGCCGGCAGATCCGGCGCTGAGCCTCGAGGAGGCATTCACCCTGCGCCGTAACCTGATGCTCGACAGCTATGCACGGCTCTCACCCGAGATCGTGCTGGTCGAACTCTACCCCTTCGGCCGCCGGCAGTTCGGTGCGGAACTCAAGCCGTTGCTGAAACGCGCCAGAAGCCAGGGTTCACGCATCGTCTGCAGCCTGCGTGACATCCTCGTGGCGCGCAGGGATCAGGCGGCTTACGAAACCAAGGTCGTGGACCTGATGAACCGCTTCTTTGACCTGCTGCTGGTGCACAGCGACCCCGGTTTCCAGCCGTTGCACGGCTCCTTTTCCAGGCTGGAGGAGATCCAGGCGGAGATCGCCTACACGGGTTATGTGGTCCCCGAAATAGCCGCGCATGCGGTTTCCAGCTCGCAGACGATTATCGCCAGCATCGGCGGCGGCCGTTTCGGACACGAGCTTGCCGAGGCCGTGGTCAGATCGGCACCGCTGCTGGCGCAGCGGATTCCGCATCAGATCCTGCTCTATACCGGTCCCTTCTGCCCGGATCCGGTGGCCGATCGGCTGCGCAGTCTGGCCCGTGGACAAGCCAATATCCGAGTGGAGCGATTTACCCCCGACCTCCACCAGAAACTCGCCAGCAGCGACCTGTCGATCAGCATGGGCGGCTACAATACCACCATGAACGTGCTGGCCACCGGTGTGCGGGCCATGCTGATGGGGTGCACGAACAATGGTGGTATGGATCAGGTCGAGCGGGTGGAGAGGCTTGCTGAACTTGGCGTGGTGGAGGTTATCCGAGCGGATGATCTGCAACCAGGCCGTTTCGCGGACAAGGTCGTGCGCTCTCTCGAGCGGGAGCCGGCCACTGCGAACATTGACCTCGATGGTGTCGGTACGACGGTATCCCTGCTACAAAAACTGCTCCATTCTTCAGATAACCCACCACACGAGATAGATAAGCATCAATGTCTAGCATGAAGGTCTGTATCACCACTCTCGAGTTTCCACCCGACGTTGGCGGCGTCGGTGAATCGGTCAAGCGCATCAGCGGGATGCTCGCCAATCAGGGTCACGAGATCCACGTCGTCGTGTTTCATTCGAAACGCCGCAAAGGGAACGACGTGCTGACGGAGCGCAAGGGTTTCGACAGCCATCTCGAGGAGGGTATCTTCGTGCACCGCTACCAGTCGGTGGCGCGCACTGAAGTGAGTTCCACCCAGGATTTCCTCAGCGACGTCTATGCCGAATTACGCAGGCTGCACGAACAGGAACACTTCGATCTGTTCCACGGTTTTTATCTCAACGAGACCGGCTTCCTGACCACGCTGCTCGCGAAAGAAGTCGACAGACCGGTCATCAACAGTATCCGGGGTGCCGACATACACCGAAACGTCTTCAACCCCAAGCAGCACAGCCAGATCCTCTGGGCGCTGGAGAACTCGGACTGGCTGACCTTCGTCAGCCGCGAGCTGGAAAAGCGCGCCCATGTACTCGCCCCCGCAATTCGTCACAGAACTTCGGCTTTCTGGAACTCCATCGTTCCGATTGATTTTGACCGTATCGACAAACCGACGGCGGACCCGAGGCTGAGTGGAACCGTGGTCGGCAGCTTCGGCAATTTCCGCGATAAAAAGGGTGTCGACATCCTGATCTGGGCCTGCCGGGAACTGATCAAGGAGATGGATCTGACCCTGCTGCTGGTGGGCGATTTCATCGCCAAGGAAAAAGCGCACTGGGAGAAATTTGTCCACAACAGCGGTATCGCCGAGCGGATCGTCGTGACCGGCAGGCTGTCGCGCGAGCAGGCGCTCGGTTACCACCATTTGGTCGATATCTTTGCCATACCCTCGCTGCGGGATGGCTGCCCCAACGCGCTGATGGAGGCCATGCTGGCCGGCCAGGCTATCGTTGGCTCCAGCGTGGACGCCATTGGAGAAATCCTCAGTGATGACGAAGATGCGCTGGTCGTCAGGCCCGGTTCGACCCAGGAGCTGGTCACCGCCCTGTCGCGACTCGCGCAGGACCCGCAACTACGGCAGCGCCTCGGAGCCGCCGCGAAGAACAAGGCCTGCCGGGAGCTGTCGCCAGTACGGGAACAAGAAAACTGGCTCAGCGTCTACGATCAGGTTGTGTCGTCCACCACCCGTTCCCGCGTGGAAGAGGCGAAACACGTCGGCTAGCCTTCAGGATATGGTGAGTTCCCGCAAGACAGTTCCACTGAAAGAGGTTCTACCCGGCCTTGCACAGCTGGCCCGGGCCTTCTGGCCGCAGATCCGGGGTCAGGACCGCCTGGTATCGCTGTCGTTCGCGGCGCTGCTGTTTTCGATTGCGGCCCGTGTGCTGGAACCCTGGCCACTCAAATTCATGTTCGACTGGATCATCGTGCCGGCCGACAACCTGGGCGGCGAGACCAGCCTGTTCGGGTACAGTGTCACGGGATTCACCGGCGATACCGGCACACTGCTGGCCTTACTCGTGGCCGCGCTGATCGTATTGACCGTAATACGGGCGTTGTGCGATTACCTCTCCCGCGTGGGTATGGCGTTGGCGGCGACCCGCATCATCACCGATATCCGTGCGCGGCTTTTCAGCCACCTGCAACAGCTGTCGTTGCGTTACCATCAGCAAGCCAGGAGCGGCGATCTGGTCACACGCTTTACCTACGACGTCGAGCGGCTGCGGGATACCGCAGTGACCGCGATGCTTCCCCTGATTGCAAACCTGTTGACCATCCTCGCCATGTTCGGCGTCATGTTCTGGTTCGACTGGAAACTGGCGCTGATTCCGCTGGCGGTAGCGCCATTCTTTTTTATCTCTTCGATGCGCACCAGCCGCCGGATTCAGGTCACGGTCAGGGAACAGCGTAAACGTGACGGCGCCCTGGCGGCGACCACCGGCGAGGTGATCGGCGCAATCAAATCCGTGCAGGCCCTCTCCCTCGGCGCGTTACTGGACAGGGCATTCGCCAGGCAGAACAAAAAGAGCCTCAAGCAGGGCGCCCAGGCGCAACGGCTCGCCGCCGGCCTGGAAAGCAAGGTGGATATTATCCTGGCCCTGGCGACCGCGCTGGTGCTGTGGCGCGGCGTTCATCTGGTGGTGGCCGGGTCCATTACCCCCGGATCGCTCATTCTGTTCATCACCTATCTCAAATTCATGTTCCGTCCGATGCGCCAGGTGGCGAAATACCTGACCAGGATATCGAGAGCAACGGCATCGGGTGAGCGGATTCTCGAAATCCTCGACACCGAGCCTGAGATCAGCGACCGGCCGGGCGCCGTAGACGCGGCGCGGATCGCGGGTCACATCCGCTTCGATGACGTCTCATTCAGCTATGGCGATGGCAAGGGCGCCCTGCACGGGGTCAGCTTCGAGATTCAGCCTGGCGAACGTGTCGCGCTGGTCGGCGCATCGGGTGGCGGTAAGTCCACCATCCTCAGCCTGCTGCTGCGCCTGTACGATCCCGACAGCGGGCGCGTGCTCATCGACGGGCGCGATATCCGGGAGTTCAAGGTCGATTCGCTGAGGCGGCAGATCAGCACGATACTCCAAGACAGCGTGCTGTTCGCCGTCAGTATCCGGGACAATATTGCCTACGGCAGCCTAGATGCCGAACCGGAGCAGGTGGAACGGGCCGCCCGTATCGCCAATGCGCACGATTTTATCTCCCGGCTCGACAACGGTTACGACACCGTGGTCGCCGAGCGGGGCGCAACGCTTTCGGGTGGGCAGATGCAGCGGATTGCTATTGCCAGAGCGGTGATCCGCGAAGCGCCGATCGTGCTGCTCGACGAGCCCACCCAGGGTCTGGATAACGTCAACCGCCGCGAGGTCGACACCGCGCTCGAACGCTGCACCCAAGGTAAAACCACGCTGCTCGCCAGCCACGACCTGCTGGCTTCGCGCGACTTTGACAGGCTGCTGGTCATCGATAACGGCAGCATCGTGGAAAATGGAACCCATGACGAATTGATGCGGCAACAGGACTATTACCACAAACTTTACTTGCACCAGTTCCGTGAGCAGGGCAAATTTCCAGAACGACCCACCAGCCCCGACAGGCAGGAGCCCCATGCTTTCACCGGCTGACGCGGATCTGGCGCGACGGGACCGCACTATTCCCGGACTCGCCACCGTGCTCGACAGCGATGCCTTTCTGGCCGCGCTGCGCTCACATCTGCCCGGGTTGGGTCTGCGCGGCATCCACCCGACCTATGTCCACTACAAGCCGCAGACGCGCTGTATGGTCGCCTACCGCATCACCACCGCTAACGCCGAGCTAATCGCCTACGCCGACGCCTATGGACCGGACGCAAAGGTCAAGCTGAAGAAGGCGCATGAAATTCAACGCAACACCGCGGGTCCACACGGCCCCGGGGCGCTGGTGATGGAAGACCATGCGACCGCGGTCTATTTTTTCCCCACCGACCGCAGACTGAATGTGCTCAGACACCTGGCCAACGCCGACAAGACAAGGAAACTGCTGCGGATGCTGTTCCCGGGTCAAAAGGCGCTGAAGGAAGGCACCCTGCACCCGCTGCGCTACAAACCCGAGCGGCGTTACGTCGCCCGCCTGGACACGGCGCAGGGACCGCAGGCCGTGGTGAAGTTTTATACCCCTGCCGGTTACGCGGCGGCGAAGGCCGGGGCGCAGGCCTTTGTCTCGCGGGGACCGCTGCGGCTGGCCCGCACCGTGGGTTATTCCGACCGGCATCATATCCTCGCCTTTGAGTGGCAGCCCGGACGGCTTCTGCGGGATATCCTGGTTGATGGCGAGGTTAGGCAAACCGATAAGGCAGCAGCGATGCAGCTGACCGGCGCAGCGCTCGCCGAGTTGCACGCGCACCCGGTAGGCGGACTGGGACAGCGCACCCATGAGGCGGAGCTGCGCCGCCTGCGGGCCCAGGCGGCTACCCTTGAACAGCTCTGTCCCAAACTCACCCATGCAGTCAGACGGCTGGTCGAGCGCATCGTTGCGAAGCTGCAGGAGGCGCCTGCCGCCGCTCTGGCGCTGCACAGTGACTTTTACGACCAACAGGTGTTGATCACCGATGACGCGGCAATGATCCTTGATCTGGATCAGACAGAGCTCGGTGATCCCGCCGCCGATCTGGGCCTTTTCATTGCCCACCTGGAGCGTGCCGAATTGCAAAACAGATTGTCGGCGGAGACGCTAGGGATGCTCGCGGACACCCTGGTGCGGAGCTATCGGCAGGCGAGACCGGGCCCCACGCCTGCCACCATTCGGCTCTATACGGCCATCGGCCTGTTCTACCTGGCAGCCGAGCCGTTTCGCTATCTTGAGCCGGACTGGCCGGAGCGGATAGCGGCGCTGCTGAGCCGCGCGGGCAAGGTGCTGGACAGCCTCGGTACGCCCGCTCAGACAACAGCATGGCGGGATTCAGGATCAAGGAAGGTGCAACGGTGAGTTCCTCGACAGTTTTGCCAGCCTGGCAGGGAGTCTCCACTGGCCGCAAGAGAGGCCTGACTTTTAGGACCACGGAAAAAAAGATTTGTCCTATCTCACGCCCCTCTTCGGTCAACCTTTGGACGATTTTCAATCACAAATTCCTCAAATTAGCCCAGCTACGCCGCACAGGGAGGTGCCAGTGTCGCGAGAGGCAGGACGCCGGTAGCGATGTCTTGCGGATTTGTTCAATCAAATCGCCCAAATCTGACCCACAGGGACGTGGGAAATGCCGGTTCCGTAAGGAACATGAACCGGCTCACCCAAATATGAACGTGATCTTCGGACAAATCATTTTTTCCGCGGCCCTTACGCTTGCCTTGTTGTTCTTTGCTGACATCGCAGCCGCGGATGCAGATGTTGGTCCCGGGGCCCGATACAATCACGCCTTCGATTTTGACGCACCACCCAGGACCGAGATCCAGTTGTTGCCGGACCTGACCTTTGGCGCCAAAGCCAAGCTGGAGGTCAAGCGGGAGGCAAATTTCGATCTGGATCCCGAGGATGCGGACGATCTGACCATCGTGCAACCCGAACTCTCCCTCGCCTTTTCCTACGATCCGACCGACCGGCTGCAGCTGTATCTGAATATCGAACCTGCCTACCGCCATGTCGATGACGAGGAGAACAAGAAGCAGAGCGAGACCAAGCTGTCATTGAAGGAGGCATTCCTGTCGCTCAGCGACATTCTTTATGGCAGCACGCTCAAGCTTGGCCGGCAGCGTTTTCGGGATGAACGCGAATGGATCTACGATGATGAACTCGATGGCGGACGCCTGTATCACAGCTTTTCCCGCTTCGCCATGGAGTTCTCCCTGACCCGTAACAGCGATAAGGATCTGCTCAACCATGACGACAAGGAGGCGGTGACCAACCTGGTGGTGCACGCCAGATACGCAGTCGACAGAGACGACGAAATCGGGCTTTATGCGTTTGCCCAGGATGACCGGAACGACCCGGATCAGGAGATCATCTTCCTTGGTCTCCACGCCGACGGTAAGGCCTGGAAGAGGTTGGCGTACTGGCTGGAGTTGGCTCACGTCAGGGGTGAAACGGGTTCCACGGATATCCGTGGCCTGGGCCTTGACATCGGTGCCACCTATGTCTTCGATGACCGCCTCAAACCCTCGCTCACCCTGGCCTATGCCTACGGCAGCGGTGACAAGGATCCCAGCGACGGGAAAGACGGGAATTTCCGCCAGACCGGGTTTCAGGACAACGCGGCCAGATTCAATGGCTTCATACGACTGAAATACTACGGGGAGATGCTGGACCCCGAGCTGAGTAACCTGCGCATTACCACCATCGGCGCCGGTATCCGGCCGACGCGCAAGACATCGCTTGACCTGGTCTATCACGACTATCGCCAGGTCGAGGCCTCGGCCCTGGTGCGCGACTGGGAGATCGACCAGGACCCCGACGGCTACAGCACCGATATCGGTTATGAGATCGACCTGGTCGCCGGCTATCGCATCAAGCCGCACCACAAGGGCAGCTTCATCGTCGGTAGCTTTCACCCGGGCAATGCGTTTCGCGCCGACGCCGACGCGGCCCTCTACGTGGAGCTGGAGTTACAGTATGAATTTTAGATTGGTTGGCGGTATGGGTATCCGCGGCCACGGAGGTGAGGAACTCAAGAGCGTCCAACGTAAGTTTGAATGTTCGCTTCGCTTTCCTTGTGTGGAGCAGCAAATATTCAATCATTGTTATTTCAGCGATGCATAATAGGCCGCCAGATTGGTGATATCGATATCCGTAAGCCCCTTGGTAATAGCATTCATCACGGGATCTTTACGCACATCCTTTTTATAATCGTAAACCGATTTGATGAAATAACCGGGAATTTGACCAGCGAGACTCGGGTAGGCAAGTTGCTCGTCCGCCATGAACTTTCCTTCGCCATTCAGGCCGTGACAACCAGAGCAGAGCACGGATTTTATTTTACCTGACTCCGTATTTGCCATGATAGGCTCATCGGCATCCGCTATTTCCAATGGTAATGTGCAGGAAAGAAGAATGATAAGTGCTGCATATAGTCGATTGCTTTTCATTATAACCTCCTCTATTCCGGACGTTATCAATCGTCCGGTAATTGGCTGACGATTCAGCAATGAAAGCACAACTTAATTATAGCGTTGTTTTTATTTCGCGTGAAAAAGGTACGTTCCTATTCTCCTGGAATCTTCAGTTGACGTAACATCTCAATAACCCCGTGCATTTATAGAAAAATCCCCCT